>JBEKKD010000361.1:0-5042 GCA_050010895.1 Armatimonadota bacterium | reverse complement strand
CCACTCGAGGCCATCGAAGCCGAGCGATTTCGCCAGTTCTGCAGTGCCTTCCAGATCGAGCTCCGGGCACATCACGGTGAAAATGGAATACTTCCAGGCCATTGGTCTCTCCCACAGCAGTCTTATCGCGCAGTTCGTCGGCGACTGTTGTCACTCCTGCCCGCTAGCCGCCGTCAGCCGCGGACACGATCGCAAGCAGATCGCCCTGGAATACGGGTGTCTGCTCGCCCTGCCTCGAGCGAATGTCCTCGGAGTTGAGGAACACGAGCGTGAACGGGCGGAGGCGCCCGGTTTCATCTCTGAGGTGCGGGCGCAGCGCGGGGTAGCGCGCCTCGAGTGCTGCGAGCAGATCGCCCACTGTGCCGCCGCGCAGCTTTATGCGCCGCCGCCCTCCGGTCAACTCGTCGAAGGACGACGGGAGCTGGATCGTCACCTCACCGGCGGATTTCGACGTCATCTGAACCTATGAAGCTGTCTCGACCCGCGGCGGATTCGCGTAGTCGTGGTATCGAGCCGCGACGCCAGCGTCCGCGGCGCTGCCGCGGTGGAGGTAGACGCGGTAATGGAAGTTCAGTGACGCGCCGCGCTGCAGCAGATGTCCGCCGTCGATGGAGGGGTCGTCGTGGAAATCATGCAGGCCAAACGGGTTGGCGGTGTACATGCCATAGTCGCGGACGTGCCAGTACGTCGGATGGCGGAAGCTCCGGGGATGGTCGAAGATGGCGATGCCGAGCCGATCACCCTCGATCTCGCCCACGTAATCGCACCATTGGGCGCGCCTGCCCCAGCACTCGTTCTCGCCAACGGCGCCGTATGAGTTCTCGATCCGGCCGCCGTGGTCGCCGTCCATCGCCGGAGCAACGCGCAGCGCCAGGATACCGCCCTCTTTGGTGTCGCCGAAGCGCACATCGCATTCCGTTGCGGTGAAGCACACATCGAAATCGAAGAAGCGCGCATCACCGATGGCCCACGCGGTCAGCGCGCGCTTCTCCTCGAGGATCTTCCTCTGATTCTTGTCGGTCCAGTCGGTCAAGGCGGCAAGCTGACCATACACGACGCCGCTTTCGGCGACGATGATCTCCCGGTGGATCTGAAAGCCGTGTCCCTCGCCCTCGCTCCAGTTATCGGTTCCGTTGACATCACCGTGCGCCACCCACAGCGATCGGTGGTGATGGTGATCCTTCGTTTCGGCCGGGACGTCATCGGCGACAGGCCAGCTTCGAGTGACGCGCGTGCCGCTGGGACCGATCAGGGGAAAGAAGCAGGGCCGGGCCGGGTTGCCGAGATAGCGGTACGTGGTGAGCGGCCCGCCATTGACGGCGATGTCGGCGCGTCCGGACCTGTCGTCGGCGACGGTTACCGCGGCTGCGGCTGCCGGCTCATCGGTTGGCTCAACGACGAACGTCGCACTCCTGCCGGCGTCGAGTTTGGGCAGGACGAACGCGATGCAAAAGTGATCCGAGGGAGCCGCACCGCGCCCGAACGCAGGGAGTGCCACCTGGCAGGGAAGCGAAGACCCGTCTTCGGCTGTCAGCAGGACCGAAATCGGGGGCTTCTTACCGGAATGTGGCAGGCGCGCCAGCACGGGACATTCCCGGCGCGCGTGCGGGCCGGCGTGGACGGTGAAGCGAAGCTTCGGCATTCACATCTCCTGGGCCGCCGGAATCCCTTACGCAGCGAGACAACTGCGGAGATACTCCAGCGTTTTGCGCGCAATAGTATCGATGTCAACCGCGAACTCGAACGGCTCGGATGAGACGTAGCCGGTATAGCCGATCTCCTGTAGAGCCGCCAGAATCGGCCGGAAGTCCACCTCACCGAAACCGGCAGCCTGGCCATTCCTGTCGTTGGCGTGCACATGCGCCAGGATGTCGGCATTCTCGCGGAGGAGATCGGGGATAGGCCGGTCTTCATAGGACATAGATCGCGCGTCGAGGATGAGGCGGACGTTTGGATGGTTCACGTCCTCGACGAAACGCCGCGCTTCGGCGGCCGTGTTCAAGAAGTCGGTGTCCTTGCTAGGATCGACCTTGGTCGCCGCCAGCGGCTCGATGCACAGCGTCACATTGCGGGCGGCCAGTGTGGCGAGCGTGCCCCCGAAGGTCTCCTTCGCCCAATCCCAGGCCTGTGCGGTGCTGGCGCCGGCACTGCCGCCGCGCTGGCGCGGCGAGCCAAACACCATGAACGCGCCCCCGAGATCCGCGCAGAAATCCGCCAGCGCGCACAGGTAGTCGCGAGTGCGGCTGCGCACGGCCGCATCGGGATGGGCAATGTGCAGCCCTTCCGGCTTGACGAGGAGCCAGTGGAGCCCGGTTACTGCGAGGCCGGCGTCCTCGACCGTGCGACGGAGCTCGGACCTCTTCTCGGCCGAGATGCGTCGCACATCGTCGGCCAACGTATAAGGCGCGATCTCGACCGCGTCGTAGCCGATCTCGGCCAGGGTCTTGCACTGAGCGGGCCACTGACGGTCGCCGAATCCCTCGTTACAGAACGCGAAACGCATGGAGAAACCTCCGAAATTCGAGGCTTCGACGGCGCGCGCGGCGGTCCTGCCCGGCTGAGAGGCCAGGAGGAGAGATGACGGGCAGCAGTCAGTCCAGAGAGTGCCGGCGAGGGGAGAGAGCGCGCTGCTCCTCGCGCTTGGCCTCACGCTCGGCGATGGCCTGGCGCTTGTCCCACTGACGGCGGCCGCGGGCGAGGCCCAGCTCGATCTTTGCGTAGCCGCGTTCGAGGTAGAGCTTCAGGGGAACGATGGTGAGGCCCTTCTCGACTGAGCGTCCCATGAGGCGGTTGATCTCCCGGCGATGCATGAGGAGCTTGCGAGTGCGGCGTGTGGATGGGTTGTCGCGACTGCCCGGCTCATAGGGGCTCACGTGCATGTTGTGGAGCCACGCCTCGCCCCTCTCGATGGCCGCATAGGCATCTTTGATGTCGGCCCGATGAGCGCGGAGGGACTTGATCTCGGTGCCGGTGAGCACCAGGCCAGCGTCGTACGTCTCCATGATGTCGTAATCGTGCCGCGCGCGCCGGTTGAGCGCGACGGTTTCTCTCTCGGGCATAGAGCGACTCCATCCGGATTATATCACGGGGGGTCAAGCAGGTGGGATGGACACCGGTGTCTCCTCTGCCGGCCGCCGCTTCAGCGCCCGGGCGCGGGAGATCGAGGAACCGCTCAGAAGCCCGCTGGTGGTTCTAGCGGGCTCTTGGTCGGTTTGGCCGCTCCGGACATTGAACTGAAGCGCCACGGCGTGGTATATCAGATAACCGGTCAGCCGTTTCGGCCGGCCTGGTGTGCTGCTTGCGGCCTTGGACAGGGGCCCGGAGCGGATAGCCTGCTGTTCGTTGGGCGGGGAGGACGATAATGCGCCGCTTACGCGTAGCTCGTTCGCTCGTAGCCGGCCTGTTGGCGCTGGCGATGGTGATCTCCATCACAGGTTTGTTTGGCGCCTCGGGAGTCGCCGTGAAGATAACGACGCCCAAGGCCGGCGCTAAAGTCAGCGGAGTTCTGCACATTACCGCGGCACTGAAGGGCGCGCCGAAAGCCGCCTACGTCATTCTGGGCGTGGATGACGATCGTCCCTTCTCGAGCAACGCGGCGCCGTACACATTCGAGGTTGACACGACCGCGCTGAGCGATGGCGCTCATCGCATCTTCGTTGAGGCCTATGACAACTACGGGCTGCTCGCATCTTCGAAGGCGATGACGGTCTTCGTGAGAAACGGGGCGGCGCTGCCGGCGCAGGCGAAGAAGGCGGCGCCGGCGGGGATTGCCTCAAAATCCAAGCAGGCCGCGTCGGTGGCGAAAGCGACCCCATCTGCTCCGGCAGCACGAACACCTGGCAAGCAGGGCGGCGCGGCAGTGACGATGGACGCCCTGGCGACCGAGCCGGCTCCATCGAACACTGCTCCGACGATGACGGCCCGAGGGCCGCTGCCGGAGCCCTCCCACAGCATAGCGGCCACCCGCGTCGCGCCGGCGACGATGGCCGCGGCTGAGGCCGGCAGCCGTACCAGCTTCGCGGCCGCCGCGGCGACGGATCTTCCGCCGGCAGCCGGGTCGACCGGCGGGGTCCGCGGGCACACCCTCCTCGTGAACGGGCAGATGGTACGGTTTTCCGTCCATCCCTATATCGAATCAGGAAGGATGCACGCGGGCTTCCGCGGGCTCTTCCAGCAGGCCGGGGCGAAAGTGACCTGGCACAAGCAGGAGCGGCTGGCTCGCAGCGTGAAGGGCGCGGAAACCGTCGAAGTAGTCGTTGGCGAGCGGATGGCGAGTGTGAATGGACAGAAGATAGATATGGGGTCTACCGCCAGCATACGTGACTCGCGTATGATGATTCCGCTGCGCTTCTTCGCGCGAATGGCGGGGGCCGCGCTGCACTGGAATCACGAGACGAAGACTGCCGATCTGCAGGTCGGCGACCGGGCAATGGCCGAGCGACCGCTGTCGAAATAGCGATCGCCTTTCTCTATATCACTACCAACAGCTCGAGGGTGTGCCTGCCGTCGGCAGGCACACCCTCGAGCCGCGTCAGGGCGCGCTGAAGGAGGCGCAGGCCGGCGCGGGAAATCTGAAGCATGGCCCAGTGCTCCAACCACCCGAATCGCGAAACCGGCGTCTCGTGCGGCCGCTGCGGAAAGCCCCTGTGCCCGGACTGTGTCCGTCACGGGCCGACGGGAGTGCGATGCGCGGAGTGCCTCCGTCTCCCAAGAAGGGCGGCTGGGCTGGCGGCGCACCAGCAGATCATGCGGGGGGCCGCCTACGCGCTCATCGTCGCCATCGGCGGCGGCCTGCTGCTGGGATGGCTGCACTGGGTCAGCCTGTGGCCTGGGGCCATCCTGGGCTTCGGGATCGGGTCTGCCGCGCACGTCGGGTCGGGGCGTCATCGGGATCTTTCCGTGCAGGTGGTCGCCGGCGCGGTGGCGGCCGCAGGCATCGTGATCGCGGCGGTGATAGTCATCAGCGCCAGAGGGGGCCATATCGGAACAGAGCAGGTGTTGGCGGTGCTGTCCTCCAGGGGGTTCGTCCTGGGATTCCTGGC
>JBEKKD010000360.1:0-5045 GCA_050010895.1 Armatimonadota bacterium | reverse complement strand
GGTCTACACCACGTCGACGCCAGACACAGTGGCTGGTGCGTCCGGTGTTTGGCGGCAGCTTTGCCTGGCGAACGCGGACGGCAGCAACGTGCAGGTACTCGCGCAGCAGTTTCTGAAGGACTCGGACATCCAGGCGCATATCGCCAAGTACAACGTTCAGCCGGCCGACTCCGACTGGCTCTCGACCATCCAGGCGATGGCCGGCCCGCAGAAGCCGGAGTGGTCGCCGTTAGGCGATCAGGTGGTGTTCCTGGCAGCCCTGCCGTTCGACCCGAATGGTCCAGAGTTTTGGTACCAGCGGGAGGTCTGGCTCTACGATCTCAAGAGCCAGCAGCTCATCCGGCTTACCTATGACGCGAACTGCGATGACTGGCTCAGTTGGGCGGGCCCGAATACCACCGCCGCCCACCCGAGCGTGACGGTGGACAACGCGACCGTCACCTTCTCACAGGTGAATCAGGACGGCTGGACCAGCCTCACCCGGGAGGAGGCGTTCGTGGGCGCGCTGCGGGCGGATCAGGTTCCGCTTGAGCCGTTCTTCGACATCCTCACCACCGCGCAAGTGAGCGGTCCTATCAGCGTGGCGATGACATACAACGACGCGGATGTTCCCGCCGCAGCCGAACCTCACCTTTCGCTGTTCGTCTACGACTTCGAGGCGCGCAGCTACTTCAGTGAGCCGTCCACGGTCGACCCGGTGAATAACGTGGTCACCGGACAGATCTCAAGTTACCCATGGCTCGGAGACATGGGCCTCATGTGGACGCTGCCCGCGAGCGATTTCTCGGATGTGACCTCGTCGACCACCGACCCCTACTGGGCCCTCTGGGAGATCGAGGCCGCCTATGCCGCAGGCATCGTACAGGGCTATTCTGACGGTACCTACAAGCCCACCGACCCCGTCACTCGCGATCAGATGGCGGTCTACATCTCCCGCGCCCTGGCCGGAGGCGATGCGAAGGTGCCCACGGGCCCAGCCACCGCGACCTTTTCCGATGTGCCGATCGATTACTGGGCGTTCAAGTATGTGGAGTATGCGGTCACGCAGAACGTGGTAAAGGGCTACTCGGACGGCACCTACAAGCCAACTGACCAGGTAACCCGCGACCAGATGTCGGTGTTCATCGCCCGCGCCATCGCCACGCCGACGGTGGGTGTGGACCTGGTGAACTACACGCCGCCTACGACGGCCACCTTTCCAGATGTGCCGACGAACTTCTGGGCCTACAAGTACGTGGAGTATATTGCCCAGCCCGGCATCGGCGTGACCAAGGGGTATCCGGATGGGGACTACCATCCCGAGTACATCTGCACGCGTGATCAGATAGCGGTGTATGTGGCGCGGGCGTTCAAGCTGCCCGTGTAGCAGCGGACGGTAGGCGATCGGTGGGCGTGGCTTCATTGCAGCGTGACTAAACCTCGCCGCGCGCCTCGTTGGCTTTAGTGCCGCGCTCGGCGGCGAGGTCGTGGGAGGAGTGCAGCGATTCGCTGGTGCCCCTTCCCGGCTCGAATCCGCGTCCGATAATCTCCGTTACCGGACGTGGATTCTCGCCGGCGCTTGCGCGCCGATGACCCTCCCGTCACTGCCTTTACGAAAGATGGGCGCGAAACGCCGGAAGACTGTGAGTGATGATCTCGCTGAGCTTGACGCGAAGGCGGCATCCGGCTAGATTAGCCGCGGCTGACCGCGGACAGAACCATACTCCTCTAGCAGGGATACGCACCTCAGCCCATCGCGCGCCTGCTTCACGTTACTCGATCTACGGGGTGGCGTGAAGTGGGCGCGTGCTGTTAGGCCGGAGAGGCACTGGCAGACGATATGGCGCGGGGGAAAGAGATGACTGAAGACCAGCAGCGATCGGGCTCAGACAGGACCGCAGTCTTCGGGCTGACGCGGGAGCAGCTTTGGCCGATCGTGGAGGAGATCGCGGGGGAGGCGGTGCGCTCCCTCGACATTGCGGTCGCGCACCGGGTGGAGGGGCATTACGGCTATTCGGCAGAGAAGGTCGTCCCGACGTTCAGGTACACCACTGGTTCCGGGCGATCCGGTGAGACCATAGTGTTCGCGAAGCGCTTCCACAAGCCAGGCCCGCAGGAGGCCCATCACTACGCGCATCTTGCACCGCGGGGCGCCCCCGTGGCGCGGATGTACGGGGCGCTCACCGGCGCGGAGGGGCGAGAGATCATCTTCCTCGAGTTCCTGAGGAACGCCGGCCATCTGCATCCGTTCAACGGCTTCCTCAGTGATGCAGACAGCTTCGTGCCCTTCCTGGCGCTGGCCGCGCGCTTCAACGCGATTCAGCCCTCGCAGCAGCATAGGGCGCTGCTGCACGTGCAGACGGTGGACGATCTTCGTCGGTGGCTCGGAAATGCGGCCGAGGCCATGGGACGCATCTGGGAGTGCGCGCCCCGAGGCGAGCTGGGCGGCGTCCTGAAGGATCTCTGCGGGGAAGCGCGCGGCAAGTTGCCGAGGCTTCGACAGCTTGCCACCGATCTCGTTGCGCCCGTGTCTCGGATGACTCCAGGGCTGGTGCACGGTGACTTCTACCCGGATTCGGCACTCCGACGGGAGCAGACCGGGGAACTCGTGCTGGTGGATCTGGAGGGGGTGGGCCTGAGGCCGCGGTTCGCCGATGTCGCACGCTGGCTGGGCGCGCCCGATGAGATCCGGCCGCGCTGTCTGCCGCGACAGGAGCTGGCGCGGTGCTACCTCGATGCGTATCGGCGGTGGGGCGGAGCGGAGGTGCCTCTACCCGATTTCCTCGAGGAGACGCGCCTTCTCGCTCTCACAGATGAGCTGATGATGCTGCCCTTCAGCTTCAGACGTTCGGTCGATGGAAAAGTGGACTGGACGGAGGACCAGGAGGAGGGGCGTCGGGTCTACCGCGAGGAGATGTACAGACAGCTCCGCGTCCTGCTCCATGGGATTCCGTGAGGGCCTGCAGGGATGTGGAGTAGGCCTCCTGGGCTTTTTCACTCGGCCGGGGCGCTGGCCGGCCGCGTCGGGCCTGGCTCTCGGCTAGTCTGGCACGTGCACCGTACTCACAATGACCGACCGTTTGCCCGTCAGGAGTTCAAAGCCGACCGCGTGTCCGAAACGGTTCCTGATATCTACCGTTCGGCCCGTGCAGCGCACCACTTTGGTGCCGCGAGGGAGGGGGACGCGGTCCCTCGGGGGGAAGGGCACGTCGTACTCGATCTTCGTAATGTTCCCGATCAGCCGCTCAGGCTGGCCTTCAACCTTCAGGTACTGCCTCTCGGCGAAGGGGCGCTGCGTATTCGAGTCGAGGTAGAACTCCAGCCGGCTCGTGATCAGCTTGGGCGTTTCCGCGACCGTCCAACCTATGGTGACTATTCGGCACCAACGGTATAGTTCGAACCTTCGACTCTTCGGCCCTTTACCTCTTATCCAAAGCTGCATCGGTTGCACGGCGCTATAGACCCCGTCGGTAACGGACTTCTGCATCGCCTTCTCTGCCACGTTCTGCTGAAGCTGAGCTAGCTGTTCTTCAAACTGCTCGGACTTCCACATCTCCTTTGCGTTATGTGCCACCACCTGAGTGGCGACCGGTTGCAGCGGTCGGAGGTCGGCCGTGTAGAGGGTCTTCTCCCGCCGGTCATAAAAGGCGTACTCGCCCGTATCAGCGTCTTGGACAAAATAGAGTTCTATTGACCCGTCGCGGATGTCCCGACGGCGAATGGAGTGCGGGCCGGCCGCGATCAGTCGGTCTTCGGTTTGCGGACCGCCCCAACCACTCATGAAGAACGTGAGAGGAGTCCCGGGGGGCACGCGGTCTGTCGCGCCTCTTACGATGCGGATCGAGTGGGACTGCTCGGCGGCTTGGGCCGCGGCGGACAGAAGCGCAAACGCATCTGGTCGCCGCCCTGGCACCACGAGCGCGGCAAAGGCCGCGAGGATGACTATCACGCCAACCGCGTAGGCAGAACGTCTCATTCTTCTCGTGCCTCCTCGCGCAGATTGGGCAGTCTCCTCAGAGGCGGAGGCGTTCATTGCTTCCAGGGCGCGTTCCCTCGCCTGGGGAGAATAGGGCAGGGCCGCGTTCTCCAGGACCTGGGCTACCTCTTGCTCGATATCTTCACGTGCGTCGGTAGTCATGTTGAACCAACCTTTCTCGGGCTTTCTGCTTTGCTCTGTGGAGCAGCGAATGCACGGCCCGTTCGGATTTGCCGACTATCTGACCAATCTCTTTCGCGGACAGCTCGTCGGCGCATCGGAGGACGAGCACTTCCATCTCCAGTTCCGTCAAGGCGCCAGCGAGCAGTCGGACCTGCTGCTGGGCGTCGAGCCGGAGGGCCACGTCGGCCGCCAGATCATGGACGTCGGGGGTCTCGGACAGGGACTCCAAAGGCCTCACGGCGCCCACCGGAATCGACTTGCTTCTTTGCCGCAGGCGGACCTCGGTCCGGATCTGTCCGCGGGCGATCCCATAGAGCCAGGCCGCCAAGCACGACCGGCGAGGATCGAACCGATGCAGATTCCAGATTGCCCGCGCCAGCGTCTGCACCACGATGTCTTCGGCCGTCGGCGCGTCTCCCGGGAAGCGGGCGGCGGCGAAGCGATGCAGCCCTGGGGCGAAGCGGTCGTGGAACTCGGCGAAGGAAGTCTCCGAGCCCTGCTGCAGTCTGGCGAGCAGGCGAGCGTCCTCGCTTTGCTGCGCCCAGTCTGCGCTCAGTTCTGTGTCCGTCTCGGCCATCGGCCGGATCCTTGCTTTGCTGGGGTCCAAGCGTAGCTACCCCAAGGATAATACTGCGATTCGAGGCAAACTGTCGCGCCCACCATCTCTTTCCTATTGCGTTGCACAAGGCGGAAGAGGACAGGCTGCTCCCGCTGGGGGGAGCCTGATGGGCTGTCGTCGGAGAAGCTGCACCACGCGCCAGCTCTGTGGGATGAGCAGAGGCGGGCGCTGGGGGGATGCGAGTAGGTCGGCTATCGCCGTTCCACACCGATCATGTTCTCGATCGCTTCCAGGGACGTACGACACCGCACGGGATCGGCCGGGCTGGCCCAGGGGTATCCCGTTCCG
>JBEKKD010000359.1:0-5045 GCA_050010895.1 Armatimonadota bacterium | reverse complement strand
CCGTGGGGTCTCCAGGGCTAGCCGATCCCGATCGACGGGGGTCCGCAACGCGCAGTCCCCAGTAGAAGCCGAAGTCCGGCTGCGCCTCGGGCCATGCTTCGCGGTAGACGTCGATACACTGCAGCCGCACACACCAGCCGGTCTCTGCAAGCTGGGTGCCAACCTCCCAGTGTCGCTGCCAATCGGGCTCTTCGTGGCGCTCAAAGTCGAGGTCGCGCCAGGTCATCGTGCGCATCTGATACGAGCCCGCGGCGTGGTACCCGGCCTCTTGTAGGATCGCCCCAATACCGGACTGTGCCAGCATCTCGTTGGCTTCCTTCCACAGGGCCTCGTCTGCAGAAAAGAGCCGCTGAGCCTCAGGATGCACGTCGTGCCTCCTTCCCGCGAGCGGCTTCTGGTCCTTGCGGCCCACCGAACTCGAGCGTGAGGAAGCTTCCCAGTCGCCTGTACCCCAGGGAGTCGGCGAGCCGCTGACTAGCGACGTTGTCTGCGCTGGTCTCGTATACGGCCATGGGACGGCGCGCCAGGATGTCGGCGGTGGCTGAGGCGACGACAGCCCGGCCCAGACCTTGCCGCCTCCACGACTCCTCAACCCATACCGCTCGCACTTCTTCAGTGAGGGCGGTGGGGTAGCCGACTGCAGCGACTGCTACCGCACGGCCGTCCTTGACGACGCAATGTATGGGATGTTCGGTTGCTGGGTCACCGAGGATGCTCGGCCAGTCCCAGGGCTCGCGGAGGCCTACGGATGGGGCATCGCTCGCGCTGATCTGGACTATTGCCTCCGGGATGTCGGGCAGTTGCGCGCCGGTGAACGTGTAGAAGAACTCGTCGGGCTGGCGCGTAACGGGTTGGAGGGAAAGAAGGCGTTGGTGTGCCTCGGTGTCGGGGGCAATGACAAGACAGCCTTCCCCCGGCGGCATCAGCGTGCACGCCTCCGCAAGCGCCTCGCAGCTTCGGGCAGCGTAGTGGAGCCTCACCGGGCCGGGATAACGCGCCGCAGGACTCCACCTCATGGCGACTGCCTCAAGGATCGAGCTCCGATCGCGGACACACTGGACGACAGTATGCTCCCTCCAATAGAGAACCAAGCACAACACCCTGTATGCTGCTAGTAGATCGGCACGGGCCCACGCTACGAGTTCATCCACGAGCATCGCTATCTCCGGGCGCAGGTTGCACCTTGGACCAGATGATACCACTGCTGACCTCAGACGGGTAATCCGGTTGCACCGGTCAGCTCGCCTTCCGGTATCTCCGGTGCCGGACCGCGTGTCGGCGTGAGGCCGATTCCGTGTCCGATAATGCCCCTTACTAGACGCAGATCCCGGTTTGCACCATACCTGGCCAAAAGCGACAGGCACGCCCGCCACACGATGCGAACGTGCCTGTCTGTATCGCCATGCCCACAGGCTGAGAGGCCGGGCCGTGGGCTGCCTCACCCACCGCGCCGCGGCGTTCCCGCGACCAGGCGGGGCCACAGTTCGCTATCGCTCCTGTCCGGCCACATCCTCTCCCAGACCACGCAGAAATCCGGGTGGTCCGGGCAACTGAGCAAGACATCCCCGGCCGCGGGCTGAGCACCGGGAGCCGGCGGCGTGTAGACGTAGGCATCACCCAAGGGGCACCTTTCCCTGGCACCGGCCGCCGCCAGGCTGCTCATCGCGAACGAGGGACTCAGGTTCGCGTCGTGAGCAGCCGCCCATGGCCCCAACGCCGCGAGGTCGCTCGGACACGCGCCCTGGTGTTCTTCTCTATAGCGGTAGAGCTGTTCGGCCAGCTGCTCCAGATGCAGCCGGCAGTTCGTCGCGGCTATCTCCCGATCGGAGCGGGCGATCATCTCGGCGAAGTGGTCGGCATAGGCCATCGCATCGCTCACGCTGAACCGGAGCAGGGGGTACCGCCAGGGGAGGCTGCTGACGAGATCGGCCGCCCGCCTGTAGGCCGCCCGAGCCCGCGCGGGCTGCCCCTGGTAGTCGAGCATCCTGCCCACCGCGTACTGGAACACCACCTCCTGGACCAGGGCAGAGGCGGGCTCAAACTGCTGCTGCTCCCCTGCGGTCAACGGGCTTCCTGCCGCAGTTGCGCCCAGCGTCTCGTAGGCGCCGGAGCCGTCGGCCTTGATCTTGACCAGCCCCGGTGAACCTGGAAGTCCACTTGCATCTGCCAGGTAGACGGACAGGCCATCTGAGGCCCAGGCCATCTCACCACCCCCCGAGTTGTCAGCTGTGTAGATGCGCCGGACACCCGACCCGTCAGCGGCCGCCACGTAGAGCTCCAGAAAAATCAGGTGCTGCTGAGACTCATCTGTGCGGAGATGGACCACCGAGTAGAGAAGAGAGGCGCCATCAGGCGACCACGACAGATCCCACGCACGTTCGTCTTCCGGGCCCTGCCCTACCGTCGGGCCGATCCGCCGCGGAGGGCCGCCCGAAGTGAGGTCCACTACGGAGGCACTCCCGACCCTGCCGCCTGTGATGGCGGGCTCACCCAGGAAGCCGGCGAAGTAGGCCAGCCGCTTCCCATCAGGCGAGAAGACAGGATAGTCGCCATCCAGCCCGAGACGTGTGATAGCACCCGATTCGATATCAACGAGGGCCAGCCCCGCGGCGGACCCTCCGGCATTGTCCCCGGGCAGTGCGACGGCCACGGTCTTCCCGTCGGGAGACCATGCTGGCTGCCCACCGATGTCGTTCTCCGCCAGCTTCCTCGTCTCACCAGTGGCGAGGTCATAGAGCCACAGCCCGGGCTCGCATCGCCTCCCCTTGTCCACGGGTTTGCCGGAAGACACCAGTTTCGTCGCGTCGGGCGAGAGCGCTCCACTCGTGAGCTGGCTCGGTATCTCCACTGGCGCGTCCTGTCCTGTGGCAACATCGACGATCCACCAGCCGCTCGTGCCCCCTGGGATGTCGAGCACGTCCTCGCCGCGGTGCGTCTGGGCCCGGTGACGCTCATAGTCCGGAGCGTTCACGAGGGGCTCGGACACGCCGGTCACCAGGATCTTCTGCTGTCCCTGCAGCCACAGTCCGACGCGGTACATGCCCCCGAGGTAGGACTTGATCAGCTGCCGATGGCCGCCATTCTCGTCCATCGTCCACAGCTCCGCGATGAGCCCGTCCTTCTGACGGTGGACGGCATAGGCGAGCTGCCCCGATGAAGACGCGATCCTATCTCTGCTGTCGTACCAAGCCGTCTCGGCGGTGACATTCACGGCCTCGCCCTCTCCGGGTGCTTCGGCGGCCGCCAGGATCGCCCTCCGCCCGGATGCCACCACCACCTGGCCATACGCGTTCGCCAGCCGCACCCTGCCCTGTACCACCGTCACCGCCACTGTTCCGTCATCTTGCACGCTGGCATCTACCACCGTTCCCAGCAACCCGATGGTGCCCGCGACGGTCGTGATCGCGGCGAACTCATGGCTGCGGTTCCGGCAGTAGAGTCGACCTTTGCGCAGTTCGGCACTCGTGCGGTTCGCGGCCAGAGCGAGCTCTCCGCCTCCCGCGAGGGTGAACTCGCTTCCGTGCCGGGCGACGAGGGTGACCCGGCCGCCCCGACCGGTCCGCACCGTGGCCCCAGCAGGGAGGCGATCCCCGACTCGGAGGGGGTGTCCGGCGCCGTCGCTCGCGGGCTGGACTGTGGCTATTACCGCCACCAACGACCGGCTACCCCAGGTGGATGTGTCGACCGTCGGCCGCACGGCGCTGCCGCTCTCTGGCGAATCCGCAGCCTTCACTGCCACCCCGCGGTGCGAGGCAGTGGCGACCGGGCGACGCGTTGTCTGGCGCTCCATCCCCAGGCCTTGTTCCGCCGTCTGTATCGGCGGGACCCGAGTCGCTTTGCGCTCCGTCTGCGGCTGGAGCGCGGTCATCCGCGGCTGTGGGGACACCGCCCGGTGGCGGCCGGTTGTGATGTGAAGTCCGACAAGGGCCAGCAGGGCGAGCCCTACCACACCGGCGATCGCAACCACCAACCGCCGACGTAGTGCACTCCCGAGGGACAGTGCCTTCGCACCAGCCAGCACCCGCGCTTCCCACTGAGGCGTCATTGGTATCTGCGCCTCGTCCAATAGCTTACCTATCTCCTCATCGACTCGCAGCTCATCCATCGCGGACCAGCCTTTCCCGGGCCTTTCCCCTAGCTCGGTGAAGAATCGAATGGATAGCTCGCCCGGATCGGCCGACTATCCGGCCGATCTCAGGGGCCGATAGCTCATCGGCGCTGCTAAGCATCAACACCTCGAACTCCAGACTCGAAAGCACTGTGGCGAGCGCCGCTACCTGCCGCTGGGCAGTGATGCGGGAGGAAAGCACCTCTGCCATGTCCTCATCCACAGGGCTCTCGGCCACCGCCTCCAGAGGAACCTGGGAAGCGGTCGGAATGGACCTCCGCCGTCGTCGCCTGCGCACTTCGTCCTGGATCTTGCGCCGGGCGATGCCAAAGAGCCAGGCTGAGAAGCTCGATCGGCAAGGGTCAAACCGGTCGATGTTGCGGATCGCGTCGAGGAGGGCGAGCACGGTCACCTCCTCCGCTGCCGCTCCGTCGCCGACCAGCCAGGCCTGCGCGAACCGGTTGAGCTTAGGGCCAAAGCACTCGCACAGCCGCGCAACCGCCCCCGGCGCGGCCTCACGGAGGCCCTGTAGCAGGTCGTCATATGGCGGCCCTGACGACACGCGTCTCTTCTGTGCGCCCTCCGGCTGTACCACTATGGTTGCCCCTACACCGGGGATTGGAGCAGTGCTGTCCTACAGGTACTATCGCTGGTTCCGGCGCGACTGTCGCGCGCAATCTTGGGCAGCAGCAGACCAGGCATCACCGTGCTCGTGGGTGGACAGCGCAAGAGCATTGTACGGCGCGCCACTTGTCCGTCAAGGCATGACCGGGCTAGCTGATCCCCGCATCGTCTCGGCTCGCTCTGTGAGTCCGATTCCGCGTCCGATAGCGCCGATTACTGGACGCAGGTGCCGACGAGGACGCGCTGGCGACAGGCGCGGTGGATTCTCTGGCAGCAGCGTCTCACGCATGAGGCGCATGTCGGCATCTTCGCG
>JBEKKD010000358.1:0-5050 GCA_050010895.1 Armatimonadota bacterium | reverse complement strand
CCGCGGCATCCACCTCGCCGTAGAGGCGTTCGAGCTCTTCGCGAAGGACTTCCCCGATACCAGGCTGCTCATCGTCGGCGGCGGCGGCCAACCCGATTACATCGCCGAAATCCGCCGCCGCATCGAGTTCCGCGGCCTCACCGAGACCGTGCTCTTCCACGGCCCCGTGCCCCACGACGAGCTGCCCGCGTTCTACTCCAGCTCACACATGACGCTGATCCCGACGCTCTGCGGCGAGGGCACCTCCCTCGCCGCGCTGGAGAGCATGGCCTGCGGAACAGCCACCATCTGCACCGACGTCGCCGGCCTCAAAGACCTCCCCGGCCCGCACGCCCGCCCCACTCCCGTCGGCCTCGCCGAAGTCATGCGCGAGATGTACCCCAAACGCCAGAGGCTAGGGGAGGAGCAACAACGCCTCGTCCTCGCCCGCTACTCCCTGGAACATTGGTGGCGGGCCTGGCAAGCCGCGCTGGACAGAGTAGCCAAGGGCGAGGCGTAGATCTTGTCATCCTGAGGCGCAGCCGAAGGATCACGTCGTTCTGGAAGAGTTGGGCAGGAGCTTGCCTCCTGCCCCTATAACAAATGCCCCATGACCAACCCCCAACTCGCCCAAGCCGTCAAAGCCGCCGCCTATCTCGAAGGCGACTTCGTTCTCTCATCCGGCAAGCGCAGCACGTACTACCTCGACAAGTGGCGGTTCGAGACCGATCCGAATCTCCTGCGCGAGATCGCGAAAGCATTCGCCCCGCTGCTGCCTTCGCCCCGGCCTGACCGCATCGCGGGCATCGAACTCGGCGGCGTGCCGCTCGCGGTCGCGCTTTCGCTCGAGACCGGCATCCCCAGCCTCATCGTGCGACGCCAGGCGAAGGAATACGGGACTGCGAAGGAGATCGAGGGCGTCTGGAACGCGGGCGAGCGCGTCGTGCTCGTCGAGGACGTGCTCACCACTGCTGCTCAGGCAATCAGCGCCGCCCAGCGCCTCACCAACCTCGGCCTGCGCGTCGAGCGCATCCTCTACGTTATCGACCGCGAAGAAGGCGCCGACGCGAACATCAGGGCCGCGGGCTTCGACCCCGCGCCGCTGTTCCGGAAGTCGGAACTGGGCATTTAGCAGGCCAGTTCGCGCCGAGAGCCGCGCCGTTCAAATCTCCAGCACCTCCTTCGCGCTCTGTACCAGCCGCCTCACCGTCCGCGGGCCGACTCGCTCGTTGCCCGGTTGAGCGGAGGCGCCATCGGCCATATCGGTGCGGAAATAGGTCAGCTCCAATGTGATCGGCAACAGCGGCTTGAATGGCTTCAGCGTCTTCGCCTTGCGCACCGCCTCCGCCGCGCCTTTGCGAATCAACTCGTGCGCTCTCTCCGGGTGCATGCAGCAGGCCCGGCTGCGGCTCAGCGCGCGCTTCACCGCCACCGTGACCGCGCCGGGGAACTGCGCCTGCGTCTCCTTGCACGCCGTCTCATCGCCGGTGACCATTATCAGCGGCACGTTGAAATGCCCGGCGTAGGCGGTCTCCTGCCCGATCTCGCCATACGATGTGCCATTGATCTTGTAATCGAACACGCTCGCAGAGCTCTGCGTGTGATCGAGGAATCCGTCCTGCGTCCCCGCCATCGCATGGTGGCACATCAGAATCAGCCCGTCGAATGACTTGTCTATGGACGGCAGCGGCGAGAACTCGCTCGGCGTCTCGTACCACGGCCGCGGGTCCATCTTCTCGATCAGGAAATTCGGCCCGCCGCCGTGCGTGTCACCGACCACGATCTCGGTCGCGCCGCCGTCGTAGCATCCCTGAACCGCCGCGTTCACATCCGCCATCAACAGCTCGCGGCCCTGCTGGTACTGGGGATTGCTCTGTTCGACCTGTTCCCGCCGCCAGATCCCCGACGTCCCCTCCATATCGCACAGCATGTAAATCTTCATCTCTCACCTCGTACGAGAATTGCAGTTGCGCATCGAACTGCGTTCTTCACCGAACATGCCTGACCTGCCGCGCGCCGTCACCGCGCTTACGATCTCGTTTCCCGACCCCGGTGCGCCAGTCTCCGAGACCGTAGAATATCGGGCCGGACACTTGACAGTATACCATACTTCACGTATAATGCAAACACTAAAGTGTTTGCACTTATGCTGAATAGCAGGCCGAAGCGGGGGTGTATCGAGGCGGCGAAATAGTCACACGAAGAGGGGGCGATTCGCTTGATAGTTCGGGCCAGAAATGGTAATATATCTAAGTCCGGAAAAGCGTGATGAAATCTAGCTTTTTCGTCGTTTTTGCAGGGGGCCTGGGGAGTGCTGTGGACCCATGTCGCGGTGATATCCGCTCGCGTATTGCGTCTCGCTGCGGGAGCGCCGGTGGGAATCCTGTCCCGTAGAAAAGGAGTGCACGTTGGCCAGAAACGAGAAAACCGCTCAGCCTGACTATCAGGCGAAGCATATCCAGGTCCTGAAAGGACTGGAAGCCGTCCGCCGGCGACCGGCGATGTACATCGGCAGCACCGCGTCGCGCGGGCTTCATCACCTCTTCGTCGAGGTGGTGGACAACTGCATCGACGAGGTGCTGGCGGGGCGCGCGTCAGAGATCGACTGCGTGCTGCACGAGGACGATTCGATCTCCGTCACCGACAACGGGAGCGGCATTCCCGTCGATATCCACCCTGAGGTGAAGCGGCCGGGTGTGGAGGTGGCGATGACCATGCTGCACGCCGGGAGCAAGTTCGGCGGCGGCGCGTACAAGGTCTCGGGCGGCCTGCACGGCGTGGGCGTCTCGGTCGTGAACGCGCTCTCGGAGTGGCTGGAAGTTGAGGTCTACCGCGACGGCAAGATTCATCACCAGCGGTTCGAGCGCGGCAAGCGCGCCAGCGACCTAAAGGTCACCGGCAAGACGCGCAAGACGGGCACGAAGATCACCTACAAGCCGGACACGCAGATCTTCCCGTCCATCGAGCACGAGCCGGAGAAGCTGATCCACCGGCTCGAAGAGCTATCGTACCTCAACCGCGGCACAAAGATCACCTTCACCAACGAGAAGACGGGCGAGACGCAGGTCTTCCAGCAGAAGTTCGGCATCCAGGCCTACGTCGAGCACCTGAACGAGTCTCGCGAGCCGATGCACAAGGTCATCTTCTTCGAGCGCTCGCGGGATGACACCGAAGTCCAGATCGCCATGCAGTACAACGCGGGCTATCTGGAGCACATCCTCTCGTACGCCAACAACATTCATACTGCCGAAGGCGGAACGCACGTCTCCGGCTTCAAGACCGCGCTGACGCGGGCGATGAACCAGTACGCGCGCAAGGCGAACCTGCTGAAGGAGAAGGACGCCAACTTCTCGGGCGAGGACGTGCGCGAGGGACTGACCGCGGTGATCAGCGTGAAGCTGCATCAGCCGCAGTTCGAGGGCCAGACGAAGACGAAGCTGGGCAACAGCGACCTCGAGGGTCTGGTCAACTCGATCGTCGGTGAGGCGCTGAGCGAGTACCTGGAAGAGCACCCGCCGATCGCGCGCAAGATCATCGAGAAATCGGTGACCGCGGCTCGGGCGAGGGAGGCGGCGCGGCGCGCTGCGGATCTGGTGAAGCGCAAGGGCGCGCTGGACGCCACGGGGCTGCCTGGAACGCTGTGGGACTGCCAGGAGCGCGATCCATCGAAGTGCGAGCTGTTCCTGGTGGAGGGCAAGTCGGCCGGCGGCAACGCCAAGCAGGGGCGTGACAGCAAGTACCAGGCGGTGCTGCCGCTGCGAGGCGTGGTGCTGAACGTGGAGCGCGCTCGCATCGACAAGATTCTGAAGAATCAGGAGATCGCGACCATGATTTCGGCGCTCGGCGCGGGCATGACCGAGCACCACGTCAACGGCAGTGATAACGGGGACACGAACGGCAATGGCGACGATGTCGGGAGCGAGCGGCCGCGCAGCGCGTTCAACGTGGAGAAGCTGCGGTACCACAAGGTTATCATCATGGCGGACGCTGATGTGGACGGCGCGCACATCAGGACGCTGCTGCTCACGTTCTTCTTCCGCCACATGCGCAAGCTGATCGAGAAAGGGCACGTCTACATCGCCCAGCCGCCGCTCTACGGCGTCAAGAGCGGCAAAGACATCCTCTACGCGCACACAGATCAGGAGCTGAACGCGATCCTGAAGCAGGTGAAGGCGAAGAACCCGACCATCCAGCGCTACAAGGGCCTGGGCGAGATGAACGCCGATCAGCTTGCGGACACGACCATGGACCCGGAGAAGCGCCGCATCAAGCGAGTGACGATGGAAGACGCGGAGATCGCAGAGGTCATCTTCTCGACGCTGATGGGCGATGAGGTGGAACCGCGGAAGAGCTTCATCGTGAAGTACGCGAAGGAAGCGCGGGATCTGGATCTGGTGGGGGCGTAAGCGGAGGCGCTTCGGCACTGAAGCGCCGAAGCAACGTGACGGATGGCCCGTCGAGGGCGGGGCTGCTCTTCTGTCATTCTGAGCCGAGCATCTGCCGAGGGCAGATGCGACAGCGAAGAATCCGTTCTGGAGCAATCGCGTCCGCTCTAGCGGGCGCAGACCATATGAGAACCTACTACGTGTACATCATGGCGAGCAGTACATGCACGCTCTACGTTGGGGTGACCAACGACCTGGAGCGAAGAGTCTTCGAGCACAAGCAAGGCCTCGTTCCTGGATTCACACGTCGGTATGGTGTCAAGCGACTCGTCCATTACGAGGACACGAATGACGTGTCGGTCGCTATAGCGAGAGAGAAGCAGATCAAAGGGTGGCGACGGTCGAAGAAGGTTAATCTCGTTGAGTCCATGAATCTGGGATGGCGCGATTTGAGCGATGGGTGGTACGGGGAAATGGAAGGCGCTGGCGCGCCGGTTTCACGAATGGATTCCTCGCTGCACTCGGAATGACAGAAGGGGGACGGTGGAGGCGAAGGTGATGGAGTTGGAGGTGGCGGCGTAGAGTGAGAGATGGGCACGGGACACCTTCCTGCCGGACGGGCATCCTGCTAAGGGATTAGGCGGCGAGTTGCCAGAACAGCGAAATGCCACTTACTGTTCGCGATC
>JBEKKD010000357.1:0-5053 GCA_050010895.1 Armatimonadota bacterium | reverse complement strand
GGGGTGAGGGTGAACAGGAGTGCTGCCAGGCATCGCGCCCGTTCACGCCGCGCGAATTGGCCGGGTGGCGAGCGGTACTGGAAACGCGACGCGACTGGCTGGCGCGTCGCGGCGCCAGGTTCCTCTTCGTCGTCGTGCCCGATAAGCACACTATCTACCCGGAGTACCTCCCGAGCTATCTGCGCCGGGTGAACCGGGGATCGCGCCTGGACCAGCTGATGGCCTATCTTGGCGGCCGGTCCAGCGTGGCGGTCCTCGATCTGAGACAGGCGCTTCTTCTCGAGAAGTGCCGGTATCAACTCTACTTCAAGCTCGATTCGCACTGGGACCGTATGGGCGCGTTCATCGGCTATCGCGAGATCATGGCTCGCCTCGCCCAGTGGTTCCCACGCGCGCGGGTACCGCATTGGCATGATGTGGTGATCGCGCCGGCAGAAACCAGTCCGCACGACCTGATCGACTTCCTCGGGATGAAGGCGGGCGACCTCAACGACCCGGTTCCAAGTGTCATCGTCAAGCAGTCTCGGCCTGCGCGGATTGTCGCCGATGAGCCACGGGCGCTCGACAACGGCAATGCCATCGTGGATGTCGTCACCAGCGACAGCCCTGGTGCAGAGATTCCGCGCGCCGTGATTTTGCGAGACTCGGCCGCCATGAGCCTGATACCGTTTCTTTCCCAGCACTTCGGCCATGCGGCCTACCTCTGGACTGCCGACCCATACCGCAGACAGGTCGAGCGCGAACACCCGAATGTCGTCATCTGGGAGATGACCGAGCGGTCGCTCATGCAGCCCGCGCCACAGCCCTGGGTCGAGCGAATCCTCCCGGCGCCGCCCGCGTAATGCCGCGCCGCGTATGGCAACATCCCCCACTGCGCCGACGTACTTACGCCATTGCACCGAACCGGGGAAGAAGGTAAGCTGAGGCATGAGGCACGCGGGATGAGTACCCAAGGCAGACGGAAGCTTGGCAAACGACTCGCCCGCTCGTTCGTCGGCGCGGTTTCTCCGGCGCTCTTGCGCAGCATCGAGCGCGCCCGAGCGCGCGCCAGGTTTATGCGAGAACCAACGCACGGCCCGCGCCGCATCCTGCTGGAACCCACCACGGCATGCAATCATCGATGCCTGATGTGCATCGAGCATAGCGCGTTCATCGCGAGTCCGGCGCCGGGCATGCACATGCCGTTCGAGCAGCTCACGCGGCTGCTCACAGATATGGCCAGTATCGACGTCGAGGAGGTCTGGCTGGCGGGGCGCGGCGAGCCACTGGTGCATCCGCAGGCACGGGAGACGCTGGAGATGATCGGCAGCCTGGGGATGCACAGCTCGATCACCACCAATGGCCAGCGACTGGACGACGAACTGGCGGATCGGATGTGCGGCTGGGGTATGCGACAGCTCAGCATCTCCATCGACTCCGGAACGCCGGAGACGTATGCCCGAGTGCACCACGCGAAGGCCGATGACCGCGCGCGCTTGCTTGCGCTGATCAAGCGCCTCTCGCAGCGCCGCGAGGCGCGGCCGAAACTCCTCGCGAGCATGGTGATCTCGAAGCCGAACTGCGGGGAGTTGCTGCGGTTCGTAGAGGACGCGATCGGCGCCGGCGTGGACGCGGTGGTGATCGGCGGCATGCGTCCCGTTTCTTTCGACACCGGCGAGCTTGCACTCAGCGATGGTGACTGGGCGCGGGTGCGGGACGATCTGCTCGTCGCGCAAGCGACGGCGCAGAATGCCGGGGTCGAACTGCGGACGGATAATATCCGGCCCGCTCAGAAGGTGCAGACAACGGCACCGTGGCCATACGAGCGAATGGCCTGCTTCATCGGCCACATGTTCGCGGTGATCGACGTCCACGGGCACGTGCAGGGGTGCTGCACATGCCAGAACAGGCTCGGGTCGCTCAACGAGAGCACGTTCCCTGAGATCTGGCATTCCCGCGCGTACCAGATCTACCGGAAGACGCTGCGTGAGCTGCCGGCGACCGGCATGACCCCACCGATGTGCGACTGCAGGTACGGGTGTGGTCACATCGCGGAGAACGCGGCCCTTCAGCAGGAGCTGGGGCTTACGTTTTCGCGGCGGCCCGTGGCGAACGAGTTCGCGACACGCCTCGACCTGCCTCGCGTGCTTTCGCAAGCGCTCGGGAGCATGCTGCCGTCAGCCAACTGGGACGCCGAATTCGCCGACCTCGGAGCCGCCGATGACCAGACGCGGCGCGGCGCGACGCGCCTGCGCGCGCTCGGCGTGGTGAAGGGCACCGGATCGCTGGACGGCAGGCCAGTGTTCGATCCGACGCGGATGGTGGCGCGGGCCGAGCTTGAGGAGATCCTGACGCGCGCGCTCGGGCTGATCGGAATCGCGCCCGACAGGGCGCAGGCCATCATCGCCGAATCGAGAGCAGCGAATACGGGCGAGACGGAGCCGCTGACGAAGCGGGATCTGGCAGCCTGGGTAGCGGGCGTGCGCGACAGGGCGAACCATTCTGCAGTGTGAACCAGCTGCCCTGACTTTCGGTGGGCTCGACCGTGGTGCTGCATGAACCAACGCATCATCCTTCACGTCGACATGGACGCGTTCTACGCCGCGATCGAGCAGCGCGATCGGCCGGAGCTCAGAGGGCTGCCGGTGATTGTGGGAGGCACGCCGGAGGGGCGCGGCGTGGTGTCGACGGCATCCTATGAGGCGAGGAAGTTTGGAATTCACTCGGCCATGCCCGCGGTGCGAGCCAGGCGGCTCTGCCCCGACGGTGTCTTTCTCGGAGGCGATATCCGTAAGTACATCGCTGTCTCTCGCCAGGTGATGGAGATACTGAGGCGGCACGCCGAGCAGATCGAGCAAGTCTCGATCGACGAAGCCTTCCTCGACGTGACGGACCGTGCAGCCAAGATCGCCGAAGGCGAGCGCGTGGCGATACGGATCAAGCGGGAGATTCGCGAGGAGCTTCGGCTCACTGCGTCGGTCGGCGTAGGGCCGAACGAGTTCCTGGCGAAGCTCGGCTCGGACCTGCGCAAGCCCGATGGGCTTGTGGCGATTCGACCGGAGGAGGCGGAGCGCTTCCTGGCGTCGCTGCCGGTCGTCAAGCTCTGGGGCGTCGGTCCGAAGACCGAGAGGCGGCTTCAGGCAGCGGGGTTCAGGACTATCGGCGATGTCGCGCAGGCGCCGATAGACCAGTTGCGGCGATTGCTGGGCGCGTGGGGTGATGTGATCTACGAACTCGCATGCGGCATTGATGAGCGCCCGGTCGCGACGTCGCATGAGACCAAGTCAGTCAGCGCCGAGAATACTTTCGCCAGAGACCTGTTCGACATCAAGGAGATGCGCCGCGCGCTGAGCGACCTCAGTAGAGAGCTGGCGCGGCGACTGCGAGATGACGAACTGCGGGCAAAGACCATCGCCATCAAAGTGCGCTTCGGCGACTTCAGGACGCTTGCCCGTCAGGTGACGCTGACAGAGGCAACGGACAGCGCGCAGGTCATCCGGGCCGCGGCCTATCGCCTGCTCGATGAAGTTGAGCGGAACGCGAGAGGCGTCCGTCTGCTGGGGGTACGCGGTTCGAGTGTGGAGCACGGCGTACGGCAACCGTCGCTGTTCGACGTCCAGGTACAGCGGAGAACCGAACTGGAGCGGACAGTATCGTATCTCCGCAGGCGGTTCGGAGAGGGCGCCGTGAAGTGGGCGAGAGAGGTGAGAGAATGACACTCTTTGGCCACACATCCGCCGGTCCCGGGCGTCCACGGCAGGTCGTGCCTTCTTCATCCGCCTAGCAGCAGGGGACGGGAGCCGCGCTCCTGCCCCCGCATAGACATCATCAGCGAGCGGGCATGCCTTCGACATCCCCGCGACGCACACGCCTACGCCTTGTACAGCTTGTCGAACTCCTTCTCAGCGAACACCAGCGCGCCGCGCATCATGTCCTCGGCCGTCCCGGTGTTGCGGGCGGCAAGGGCTTTCATGAGAGCGGCCGTGTCGAGCTGCTTCGCGGCGCGGGCGCAGGCCTCCCAGCTCAAAACGCTGCGGATCACGCGGTCGATTGCCTGCTCTTCGCTATCGTAGGCCCGCGGCTGCATGTCGTGGCCCTTCCAGCGAGTAAAACCGGCGTCCTCGACTAGGCCGGCGATGGCGATGTTCATGCCATTGACGCGGCAGCCGTGGTCGATGTCAAACTTGCCCGGGCCGCCGAGGATAATGCCGTCGTTGTAGCCCTGGCTGTTGAGGTGCATGTGCACGATTTCGCCGTTGTCTATCTCTTCGACCGTGTCGTAGACATGATCGAGGCCGATCATTTCGGAGTGCCCGAACTCCTTGTTCACGCCCTTGCGCTTGCGCGGGATATTGAATTCCTCTTCGAGCTTTCGCCAAAACAGCAGCGCGCTGGCGACTGTGGGAATCAGCATGGCGGGGTGGCCTTCGTTCGGCTTGGGCTCGAAGGCGATGTACATGCCGCCGCCCTTATGCTCCTCATACTTGCAGAGGCCGGCAACGCTCTCTTTCAGGTTCTGATACATCTGCTTGATGCCGATGGTGGCGACGTCGTAGCCAAAGGAGCCATTCCAGAGCACGAGCGTCGGCGCCTTCGCGGGGTCTTTGTGCCAGGCCTTCTTCAGGGCGCCGTACGTGACGTCGACGGTCTTCTCACCGAACTCCGCCGCCTTCCTCCGTTCGTTGGGATCGAGAGACGAAATGCCGCCGTAGGCGAAGTGGCTGTGAGCGCCGGGGGTGGTGAGGGCGACGGCCATGCCCGCGTCCAGGAGCGCGTCCGCAATCTCCGGCGCGGTCTTCTCGTCCACCTCGGTGTCGTAGTGAATCTCGAGGCCGAGTTCGACTTCGCTCGGCATTCTCGGGGCGATCTTCTCTTTCACGATCTTGATCATCCCGGCCGTGGTGAGCTTGGCCCACGCAGGCCGGATACTCGCGGGAACAAAGCCGCCTTTGCCCGCATTGAACGTCCACCGACAGATGCTGTGAAGTGATTTCGCGCTCGCCATTCTCGTACCTCCGGTATGCTCGAACTGATTCGGGGAACCATAGACCATCCAAGTTCCCGTGTCAAGCAA
>JBEKKD010000356.1:0-5062 GCA_050010895.1 Armatimonadota bacterium | reverse complement strand
ATATACAAGGGGGATCGAGCCGTCTGGAAGCGCCACTCCGTGCTCCTCACCTCGCACCGTTCATCTCCTCGCTGCGGCAGAACGCTTCGGACACTGGTGCGAGTATAGCGGATTCAGGGGCCGAACAACTTGCCTCGGTGCAAATCTGCTACTATCCGGTGCGATTCCACAAGTCTGGTGTTGACCCTGCAAAGGGGCAGTGTGAGAATGGTAGCGTGGTTTGATGATCGCCTGATCGCGTGACCTAGCGGCTTCGAAACGCCAGGGGTCGGCGCCAGGCAAGGAACCTCGGTGATCATGCCAACCGAGCACTCACAGCGCTCAGCCGGGGGATAGAAGCAGGCTCTCACAGCGCCCGTCCGGCACTTTTTTCCGGTGAGAGGGGAGGTAATAGCGGCGGGATGTGGATGCTTAGAGGGGTCGTCTGACAGAGCTTGGATTGGAGGCGTTCTGATGACCCGTAGAAAGAGCGGTTTTACGTTGATCGAGTTGTTGGTCGTGATCGCGATCATCGCGATTCTCGCGGCCATGTTATTTCCAGTCTTTGCGCGAGCAAGGGAGTCGGCACGCAAGATCCAGTGCCTGGCGAACGTCAAGAATATCGCGATAGCGGTGCAGATGTACCTGACGGACTACGACCGGCTGTGGCCCAAAGAGCACCGGCCGGAAGTCCAGGCGGATTTCATGAACCTCACCGGCTGCAGCATGACCAGCGGGGCTGGCCAGTACAACCTCGACCGCGCCAACCCCTATCTTCGCGCGCCTGTGATCCTCGATGAGTACATCAAGAACCGCGACGTGTGGAGATGCCCGAGCTCCCCTCGCTACCTTCAGTTCGGCGTCCTCAACCCTCGCGGGGGCGACTGGTGGCAGGTGTCGCGGGAGTATAAGGCCGTCTGGGGCTCCTACTCGCTTGGCGGCTGCTCCCAGGCGTTCCCACCAGGGTGGGGCGGCACGATAACCGACTCCGCTCTTCAGGAGACCCAGGCCGTCAGCGCGGGCGCCTGGGCCGCGGAGGGGGCCTTCCTCTGCGGCTACATGACCACCGCCTGCCGGGAGACGAAGACCAGTGAGATGGACGACCCGACCAAGTTCCTGGTGATCTCGGATGGGGCTATCTCAGAATCCTTTCTGACAGGAGCGGATGTTGCCTACCCGGACATCTGCGCCCTCGACTGCGCCGGGCCCTACTGCGGTCGAGGGGCAGATTGGGCGAACTGCTCCTCCACCCAGCAGTGCGGCGCTGGTACTCCCCTGTTTGTGACCGACGTGGAGTACCGGAAAGAGCACGCTAGGCCCCGCCACATGGGCGGTGAGAATCTCGGCTTCGCGGACGGACATGCAGCCTGGGCTAGCTCTGAGTCCATCCTGAACGGTATGCCAGATGGTACGTGGCGCCCCGTCAGCGATGCTCAGCGCACGGCCGATAGCCAGAGGGACAACCTCATCACCGGCGGCCTGCCGTATGGCGGCCTGTGCGGGTTCATGTAACCCCGCACCTGCTGCTGGATAACACGGCGCTAAGTGGGAGCGAGGCGGCTATGATGCTTCGCTCCCTTCGTTGGTGCCCCGGATGTGCGCGTCCGCGGGCAGGTCCCGGGCCGGGTCCGCGGAAACGCGACGCCTCGGGAGACAGATTGTGGGCCGGCTCTATGCAGTAACGGGCGCGCTGGCATGGGCAGTGCTGGTATGCTGCTCGGCGCAGGCGGCCTTGGTATCCGATGGGAACTGCGAGAGGGCAGCAAGCACCAGCCGTTGGCCATCCCAGCCCACCTGCTGCCACTCAGGATGCGTTCGGCCAAGTTCGTGGCTGAGCACAACGTTGTAATAGGCGAGGAATTGAAGCCCTTGTGCCTTCGCTCGCCGACACACCTCGCCAAAAAGGTCCCCTCCGATACTTCGATTCGGTGTCCCGATTCCCGTCGGGTAGAAGGTGTTGCCGTGGGCGTTCTTAGCATGAAAGATCAGCGCCTCCGCGCCGGTCTTGGCAATGCCGCGGAAGTAGTCGTCGCAGTCGATGACGATCTCATCAAGGAAGCTCGGAACATGCCAGTCGCAGAAGAGTTGGCGCATATAGAAACGGGTGTTCATGAAGTACCTCCAGGTACCGTCCCTCTCGCAGATGCAGACCACTTCGGCCAGTGCTTCCGGAAGCAGTGGGGCTGTTCACCCTCAGAGCACCGTCGGCAGCATCGCCAGCAGGTGCCATCAGACCACTCATGCGGGCGCTCCGGGGACCAGGTGAGTCTCTGGACGGCGCGAGGTGAGGGCCAACGGAGAGGCGCAGATGCCGTCCGGCACAGAGGTGGGGGCCTATCATGACGTCCAATGTGCGGAGCCTGGTGGATGACCGGCACGCGCGCAGTCCTGTTCTCAACGGCTGACTCGTGACACTCTCTCTTGCCGACCGGCAGGTCAAAAACCCACCTTCCTGAGGTAGGCCCGGCTGATAGCGAGATCCTCGAGCGGGTCCTGAAGATGCGTGTCCTGCTCGACGAAAACCCACCCGTCATAGCCGACACTCACCAAAGCGCGCATCACAGCCGCGTTGTCCAAACCGATGTTTCCCGCGCCCAGCTCGCAGAACCGTCCGCGCTGCTGCCATCGGTCAAGTCCGACAGACGGATCGGTTTCCAACCAATCCTTCAGATGGATCGCCGCCAGCCGCGTCGGATACGTGCGCACGATGGCCACAGGATCGCCGCCGGGGACGGCGAGGTGCGCCGTGTCGAGCACCACGCCGGCCTCTGGGCAACGGAGGAGGAACTCCTCCAGCTGCGGCTGCGTCTCAACAGACGAACCAAGGTGATTGTGCACGGCCACGCGAACGCCCCAGCGCACACAGGCGGCGGCCTGCATGCTGGCCTGCCGGCAATAGGTGTCGAAGTCCCGGCCGGACACATTCGTCCAGACGTATGACTTCCCGAACGCCGCCGTCCACTGAATGGAGGCCTCTGGGGTCGGGCCGAGACAGGTCCCGAAGTCGATGCCAACTTTGCGCATCCCGGCCGCTTTCTGCAAAGCATCCTCGGCGCTCAGGGCGTAAATCCGCTCGATGCCGTCGTACCCGATCGAGAGCAGGCCGGCCCATCTGCTCTCCACGTCGAAGCTGCCTCCCTCCCACACGTTCATGCCGTAGTCGGCTACACCGAACCTCATGCTGCGCTCCTTGTTCATTCTTGCCTGTGCCTATCAGGTGCTCGTAGCCCCGGATGCCGGAGGCTCCGGCGTCCCTCCACAGCGCGTGAATACGTTGTCGAAGGTCTTACAGGTTCTCCAGAGGCCGTCCTGGGCCTCGGAAACGACGCGCGAGCAGTTCTCGAAGATGTTCCCGCTGATGATGTTTGGTAGCGGCTGCCCCAACCGGTCGGGGTGAAGCGACAGCGCCGTCGATCCGGTTTCGCCGAAGTCGCTGAACGCGTTGTCGATCACATTGAACCGTCCGCGAATATCGACGGCCTGCTGGACCCCTATTGCACCGCCGCAGCTGATCGTGTTGTGGGCAAAGGTTGAGGTGCTGCTGCCATAGGCATCAAGCATCACCGGGTTGAGGCACCCGGTGATGGTGTTGTCGTGAAGGTTTCAATTGGCACCCCCGGGAGGGGCGATCTCGAACCGGTCACCCACACGCAGGTCGCGCGGCTCCTTCAGCCGGAACTGGAATGACGTCGGATCGAAGGACTCGATCGTGGACACCCCTGCCACCTTCCCATCTGCCACCCAAATCGCCTTCCAGTCTCGGTAGAGATGTGACGTGCGCCACTCCAGGGGCAGCTGGCTCTCGAGGAACGTCCGGGCGTCGAGGACCTGGGTCACTGTGGACGATGCCCTGCGCGCCCAGATTCCGTACCCGCAGTTCTCGATGAGGTTGTCGTTCACGTCCACATTGATGGAGGGCTCATCGATGATGACCCCGACTACGTGCGGGTCATTGTTCCCTCGCACGTAGATCTGGTTGTTGCTGACGATCACGTCGGATGCCCCACCAACGCGAATACCGGTGCGGTATCGCTGGTTCTCCGGATCGCGCAGCATGTCGATGATGTTGCCTGTCACCGTGACGTTGCGCGTGGGAAAGGCGCTGGAGTACGGGTCGTGATCAGTCTCACCGGAAACCCGTATCGCCGGGCCCGTGTAGTTGACGAAGAGGTTGTCGGAGACAACGACCTGCCGTGGCCCACTCTCGACGAGCACGCCCTCCGACCGCCCGATCCCCTCGAAGACGTTGTCCGAGACAATGGCCTGTCCGCAGCCAAGTTCATACAGATGCTCCGGTCTATGGCTCTCATCGCCAATGGTGAACGGGCCGGCATTGCGGATGTAGTTCCCGACCAGCCGGATGAAGCGAGAAGGCCCTTCCCAAGCGTGCCAGCCATCCCGCGCCACATTCTCGATCCGGCATTGAAGAACGGACGTGTTCTCCGCCAGATCGTTGTTATTGAAGGCATTCGCCGCGCAGTCCGTCACCGAGCACCCGCGATACGTGATCTCTTTGGTGTAGGCCTTCGGGACCTTCGCGCCTTCTCGTCCAGGCCCTTGCGAGTAGAAGCACTCCGCCGACATCTTGCTGGCGTGCACGTTCTCGATCAGCACCCGCTCCGTCCCGCATATGGTGACCGCCTGACACCGCTTGAGGGCCGAAGCCCAGAATCGGTGCCCGCTCGAGGTGCTGAAGTCGGCCGGCTCCTGATCCCTGCCCGTGTGCCCCACCATGCGGAAGTTGCGGATCGTCACCTCAGTGCCGTAATCCAGCTCGAAGCACGCTCCTTCACCGTCCGAGATATCGAGTACCGTGGTCTCACCCCCGGCACCCTCGATCCGGATGGCGGCCGCATCGCGCACCGAAAGACCCTTCGTCAGCCGGTAGCGCCCCGCCGGGAAGTAAACATTACGCTTCTCCACGATAGCGCGGTCGATGGCCGCCTGCAGGGCCGACGTGTCCGAGTGCCGCATGACCGCCGCGGTGGTCGTCCGGTTGGGCGCGTCTCGCAGGCTGATGACGCGGCCCTTGATCGCCCGGATCTTGGTCATGAGCTGATCGCGAGCGGAGAACGTGACCATG
>JBEKKD010000355.1:0-5069 GCA_050010895.1 Armatimonadota bacterium | reverse complement strand
GGGGGTGGGGTCATGCGGGCGCCCCTTTTCCTGGGATCACGCGATTCAGGCGCGCGGCAGCGGCGGATGCACTCGGCCGGCGGCGCCGGGACGACGGCGGAGACGCGGGTGGCTCCCACCATGGATGGGCCAAGGTGGTGGCACTTCCCTGCCCGCGGTCGTCGCCCCGCCACGCTCGATGGAGGCAGGCGCCTCCCTGCACCGCACCCAATACGCCCTGGGTCATTCCGACCCGCGCACCACCGAACGCTACGACCGGGCGCGGGAGAACCTGGCCGACAACGCTGCCGACTACGTGGCGCGGGTGCTGGGGGAGATCAGCGGACAGCAGTCCTGAATCCCGCGATTCGCGCCGCGCTCATACCACGACCTCGTTGACAGGGGCAGACTCGCTGTCTAGTATGCGCGGTAGCCGCCAGGCCATGCGCTCACACCGAGGCCTGACCGCGGCATATCCGTGTGGCGAGAGGCGTGCAATGAACCGGCTGCTGAATTGCGTGGTAGGCTGTACGCTGCTGCTGTGCGCACTGACGGTTGCAGGCTGGGCGCGAGAGTCGCTCAGTCTGGATGGCCACTGGGAGTACGTGTACGCCGCGTCGGACCGGCCCCCGACTGCCGACGCTGGTTGGCAGCCCGTCCGCGTGCCATCCGTGCAGCAGTGGCGCCCCGAAGGCCCGCACTGCATCTGGTACTGCACCACCTTCTCCGTGCCCGCGGCGTGGGCCGGCCGGCAGGTGGTGCTGAAGGTTCAGGGCGTGAAGTTCAGTCACCGCGCCTTCGTGAACGGCGCGGAGGTCGGGCGCCACGTCGGCGGCTACGAACCCATGGGGTACGACGTTACCTCCCGCCTCAGCCCGACTGGAGTGAATCAACTCCTCATTGCCGCCGAAGACTGGACCTCTCTCGTCACTCCCGGGACACCCGTCTCGCCGCCGGCGCCTACCGCGGAGTTCGTCTCCTGGGTGAACGACGCACTCCTCTATCCCATCGGCTCACACGGCTCGGAGGTCGGGATCTGGCAGAGCGTCTCGCTGGAGGCGCGCCCGGCCGTGTGGGTCGACGATGTGTTCGTGAAGGCGTCAGTGCGCGAGCATAGACTGCGCCTGCAGATCACCGTCAAGAACGACGGCCCGACCGCGGCACAGGTCGCAGTGACGCCTCAGGTGACTGAGGGCGGCGTGGCGCCCGCGCTCGCGCCGCAGACCGTGACCATTCCCGCCGGCGGAGAGGCCGTGACGCGCTTTCAGGCTGATTGGGCCGAGCCGCACCTTTGGTCGCCGCAGGACCCGCACCTCTACACGCTCCGCGTGCAGGTCGGTGACGACGTGCAGGAGACGCGCTTCGGGTTCCGCGAGTTCTGGACGGCGGGCGATCGGTTCGTTCTGAACGGGCAACCCATCAACCTGCTCGCCACTGCCTCACATCCCATGGCGGAGTACGACGATGACCCTGCCCGCGCCTACGCCATCGCGAAGTCTGTGGGCTGTGTGGCCATGCGTCTGCACGCGCAGCCCTGGCCCGAGCAGTGGTACCGCGTCGCCGACGAGACGGGGATGCTGCTGATCTTCGAGTCGGCGCTGTGGTGCTACTCCCCGAACTACGCGCTGACGAAGGACGAGTTTTGGCGGCACGCGCGTGACCACCTGACCGCACAGATCAGGCAGCACCGCAACCACCCCTCCATCGTCATCTAGAGTGCGGAGAACGAACTCCTGGACTGCGGCGGCGACAAGGTGCCTGGCGCCGAGCAGAGGATCGGCGCGCTCGCCGACACCATCCGCGATGTCGATCCCACGCGACCGGTCATGTTCGAGGGCGACGAGGACCCCGCGGGCAAGGCCGACATCATCAACCTCCACTATCCGCACGAGTTTCCGAAATGGAACCTCTGGCCCGAGACCGCGTATTGGTTCGACCAGACCCTTCGCACTGACAGCTATCCGAACCGCGACTGGCACTGGGACCGGAAGAAGCCCCTCTACCTAGGCGAGTTTCTGTGGGTGCCCGACCGCGAGGTAGACGCCCCAAGCATCTTCCTCGGCGAGGCCGCCTACCCCGACGTCGCCACTGCCCACCGTCAGGCCAAGGCCCAGGCCTGGGAGGCGCAGGTGATCGCCGCCCGCGACGCGGGTGTGGGCGGGATGTGCCCATGGAATCTCTGGGAGATGGGCGAGTTCCCCAACGTCGGCTCGGACGCGCACCGGCGTGCCTACCAGCCCATCGCCGCCTTCGTGCGCGAGTCCGGCACCGAGGCCTATGCCGGGAGCACGGTGCGCCGCACCTTCATGGTGTTCAACGACTCCGGGGCCGCGCACACGCTGGAGTTGCATTGGCGGCTCGCGTCGGCGGACGGCACGTGGCAGACGACGGGCAGACGGACCTTGACGCTGACCACGGCTCAGCGCACGCGAGTGGCCGTGGATCTGACCGTTCCCCAAACCCGCGAGGAGATGACGCCGGCCCGATTCACCTATGAACTGTGGGAGGGCGACCAGCGGCGCTTCGGCGAGTCTCAGGAGTGGGAGGTCTTCTGCCGCCGCCGGCCGCCCGCGCCTGCCAGCCTGTTGCAGGTCGCGGTCTGTGAGCGCGGCGGCGAGGTGACGCGGGTGCTGGCGCAGATGGGCCTGAAGGCACTCTCGTTTGCCGAAGCGGATACCCAGGCCCTCTCGCAGGTGCATGTGGCCGTGATTGGCAAGGGCGTCTTCCAGGGGAGTACTGCCGGCCGCGTACAGGTCGGGAGGCAGGATACCTTCCCGGCCGCGCTAGCCGCCTTTGTGCGACGCGGTGCCACGCTCCTCGTGCTGGAACAGACGGCCTACCCCTCCTCCCTGATCCCCGTGCTGCTCAGCAGTCACGACTCAACAGTGGTCTTCATCGCTCAACCGGATCACCCGGCCCTGCGCGGGATGACGCCGAACGACTTCGCCCACTGGGGGCTGGACGGCTCTGTCGGCCGGCGTGAGATCGTGAAACCGGACTGGGGGGGCTTCCTCCCGCTCGTGCACAGCGGTGGGGAGCGCGGTCTGGAAACGGCCGGTTTGGCTGAACTGCGACTTGGCGCGGGACGCCTGCTGCTCTGCCAGCTCGATGTGACGGCCAACCTCGGGCGCGAACCGGCCGCGGACCGGCTTCTGCAGAACCTCCTCGCGTATGCCGCCCAGCCGCCGGCAGAGACGAAGCCGACCGCGGCCCTCTGTGACGACACCACGGCGGCCGCGTTGAGCACGACCGGGCTGCAGTTCACCCGGCTGACCTCCCTGGCGGGGACCGATCTCTCCCGCTTCGGGCAACTCATCCTCGGCGACCCACAGCAGGCCGCCGCCTCCGCAATCTCTCTGCGGCGCTTCGTGCAGGCCGGCGGTCGGGTGCTCCTGCACGATGTGACGTCGGACGTCCTCCCCGCGGTGCAGCAGCTCCTCGGCCAGCCGATGACGCTCACAGAAGGCTGCGACGGCGCGGTGCGGCTGACCGAGCACCGCGGTCCCGCGGCCGGGATCAGCGCCCAGGACCTGGCCTGGTTCGGCCCGATGCCCTCTGACGAGTTCAGCGCGCCCTCCCTCCTGCCAACGCTCGCCCGGAGCACACTGGGGCGCCCCGCTACCCCCGCCGGCTCACCCACGCGCGTGGAGGCGGAAGTGATGCGCCTCACTTGCCCGGCCGCGGCGAGGGAGGCCTTGCCCGACGGCGCTTGCGTCGCCCTGTACACCAACGGCGAGCTGGCCACCGACATCACGGTCCCGGCCGCCGGACCGTACGAGCTCGCGCTTCGCCTCCGCGGCACCCCGGCCGACGGTGCGTATCCCCGTGTGACCGTGAGCGTGGACGGGGCGAGCGCGGGCTCCGTCTCTGCCGCGGCGGACTGGCGCACCGTCGGCGTCCTCGCGAGTCTGTCCGCGGGGGCGCACACGCTGCGCGTCGCCTTCACCAACGATCTCGTCTCCGGCGCCGAGGATCGCAACCTGTGGGTGGACTGGGTGGCGTGGACGCCGGTGACGCTGCCCGCGACCCCGCTCGTCTTCCACACCGATCCGGGCGTGCTGGTCTCACTGCCTGATGGACAGGGCCTGTGGGTGATCGACCAAGTCCGGTGGCAGGCGGCCGCGGGGAATGAAGACAAGGCGACGCATTACCTGTCCGCGCTCCTCGCCGGGCTGAGCTGCGCCTTCGCGCCGGAATCGGGCGAGACGGTCGAGGCCGCCGCGATGGCGGTGACGGCGGAGCTCTCGGACCGCACCGGTGAGGGAGTGACGCTCGCGACGGCCGGCACCCTCGACTGCGAGGCCGACTTCGCCACCTCCGGGCGCTACGTGTTTGGCCTGCGCGCCTCCGGCACGGCGGTGGATGGGATCTACCCGCGGGTCGAACTCCGCGTGGACGGCGCGACCGTCGGTACCTTCGAGCTGCTATCCGGGAACTGGCGCACCTACCGGCTCACCACGCCGGTGGCCGCGGGTGTGCACCACGTCACCCTCGCCTACGTCAATGACGAATGGCGTCCCCCGGAGGACCGCAACTTGTCTGTGGCGAGATTGACCATTCAGAACGCGGAACATTGAGAGAAAAGACCTGCGACCCGACCTCTCGGGCATTCGCGATCTTCGCGTCCAGTAATCGGCGATATCGGACGTGGGATCGCGCCCGATGGGCACCCAGATCCAGGCTGGAATAGTGCCTACGTTGGCGGTCGTTGGCGCGAGTAACCGGTCGGGCCTGCTCACGGAGTTAGGCATCGCTGCCTTCGACGGCACTGGCACCCAGTGGGAGCGGAACCATAGCATCGACCTTGCAGAGGGTGTGAAGCTGCCCGGCGTGCTGCTCTTCGTGCAGTCGGCGCGGTCCTACCCGAACACGTCCCATCACATTGGGCGTGTTCGGGATCTCGCTGCGCAATGGCTTCCGCTACGCCTTTCTGCCGGAACAGCAGATCAGTCAGTACCTAAGTATTCTATTTCATAAGTACAGCGACGTATCCTGATCGACGTTCGTGTGGCATATCCTCCTCTGTGGAGGAGTGTATGCCCCGGAAGAGCCCTTATGCGATCCGTCTGACTGCGGAAGAGAAGGCGAGA
>JBEKKD010000354.1:0-5083 GCA_050010895.1 Armatimonadota bacterium | reverse complement strand
TCACGGGGGTTGTCGACGTTGCGGGCGTCCTGGCGCTGCGCCCAACAGACGAGCTCCCAGCGATCGGGGCCGGTGGGCTTCATCACCATGACGCGGGTGAGGTCCATGGGATCCCAGCGGAGCTGGAGGCGAACGCCCTGGTATGCCTGGAGGAGGTCGTGGCGATAGAAGGCGTTGTTGACGCGGACCCGGGCGCCGTTCACGGTGGCGGGGGCGCGCTGGAGGAGTTCGCTGTAGAGAAAATCGGGATCGACGAGCTTGACATGTCCGGGGGCGTGGAGGCTCCAGGCGTCGAGGCGGGTGGTCTTGAGGCGGGAGTGGTGCAGGGTGTGATAGTCGGTGACCAGCCAGAGGGGGAAGGCCTGGTTGAGTTGGCCGAGGGTAGGATATTGCTCCCAATCGGCGGGGCCGCCGAGGCTGCCCTTGAAGCCCTCGCGCTTGTGCTGGGTGCTGCGTCCGCAGTAGGCCGCGCCGAAGACGTGGGCCTCGAAGTGGGTATGGACGATGCCATAGAAGCGTTCGATGTGACCGTCCTGCCAGGGGCACCGCACACCCGCGTGGCGGACACCTTCGAGGACGCGAGTGCCGCTGCGATCGTGGAGCTGGGCGCTGATGCTGCGGCAGATACCGGCGAGCCAGTTGGATGTTTGGATCTTCCCGTTGTCGCAGTGGAGGTGGATCGGGATGCCGTACATGGGCCACCGCGGGTCCTGTTTGGGGAGCCAGCCGTGGAGCAGCACGGCTTGCAGGACGGCCATGCTGGGCGTTTCGCGGGTGTAGATGCCGCCGAGGCAGCACTGGGTGTGCTCGTCGATGAGAGCGGTCAACTTCGGGCGATAGGGTTTTCCCTGGCGATCCCAGACGAAGAGATCGGCATCGGTCATATCGAAGACCTGGGTATGATTCGGGTGCGGGACCTCCCACTGGCCAGTGGGCTCGAACTCTGCGCGCCATTGCCGGTTCTCCATGAGGAGGGCCTTCGGTATGGCATTCTGGAGGCGGCGGAGGGAATAGGGCGAGATGTCCTGATCGGGGAACTCGCCCTGGATGTGGCGGATGGTCACGCCGACGGGCTCCTGGCGGGTGATGGGATCGACGCGGCGACTGAGGAAGGCGGTGCGGACCCCATCGCTTACACTGGGCCGGCCCCGATCGGCGCGGGGTTTGCGGTTGAGGGCGGCGGCGCCGCCCTGGCGGAGCTTCTGGAGGAGATGATAGGCCGTGGACTGGGATAGGCCGAGCTCGGTTGCGACGGCGGGAAGCCGGCGACTGCGATCGGCGCGCGAGAGATCCAGGAGCGGCGCCAGCCGCGAGTAGATCTTGGCAGCCCTGCTATCGAGCGATCTGGGGTCGCTCGTGCGACTGGCGCCTGGCGCTGTGGCTGAGGGCAGCGCTTCCTGGACCGAATCGGGAGAGGAGGTGCGCTCTCCCGAAGGGGAGGCGGCAGTCCGTTGGTCCGACGCCGCGGTGGGCCCGGGACGACGGGGGCGAGGGCGGGTGTCCGCCGCCCCGGGCTCCAATGGGCACGCAGCCTTACAACTTTCTATCATGCGATCGGCCCAGGCGTCGGGCCGGGCGAGATCGGGACGAAGATCCTGCAGCAGGCGCCCGAAGTCGCCGTTGGCATTGGATTGCAGCTCGATGAGCAACTGGCCGATGGAGACGGCCTGCTCGTCGAACTGCGCGATCACTTGCAGCTCCGCGAGGATGTCGGCCGCGGTGCGGGATGGCAGGTTGCCAACCTGCCCCACGGGATCAGGTTCCATCTGCTTCGTCATGGTGTGCGCCCCCGATTTCGGTTTCTGCATCCAATTCAGCGAAGATCTCTGCCAGGTGGCCCTGGGCCGCCAGGCAGTAGAGATAGCCAAGCATGAAGTTGTTGATGGCGATGGATCCATGGGAAATGATCGGGCCGATGGTTTGCATGATGGACATGCCCTTGGTGGCGCTGTTGTCCATGATGATCTTGCCCGGGCTGAAATCCGGGCAATGCGCCTCCCCGCCGGCCACGGCCTGCTGCTTGAAGAGAACGGCGTTGGTCCGCTCTAGCAGGCCGACGTCGATCTGATCCCAGTCGCCCCACTTAATCGGCATCTGCGGCTCCGTCGAGACTGGATTCGTAGGCGTCGATGGCGGAGCGGAGGAGGGAGAGCTCGTGGAGGGCGGCGGGGCGGTCGAGGTCCTGGAGGCCCATGTTCGGAATGATGATGGCGCGAGTGGCGGCGCTGCGTTGCATCGGCGGCGCCTTCGACCAACCGCGGGAGAAGCGCTCGAGGGTGAGACCGGGAACGCCGAAGAGCTCCATTTGGCCGGGGCGGAGGAGTGGCGCCGGGCGGCGGCCGAGGGCCTGCTGAAACTCGCGGATGGCGTCGCGAACGTCGTCAGTGGTGCGGAGTTCGCCGGACTCGATTCGCTCCAGGAGATCGGCCCTGAGATCGGCGGAAATGGGCAACAGTAGCAGCAGCTTGCCCCACGTTAGGTGCACGCGTGCACCTAAGTCGCCGAGACTGAAGGTTTCATAGCACTGGACGGCGCGTTTGAGGTTGGTGCGATCGATGTCGAGTTCGCGCTCCAATGTGATGATCACGCGCGCTCCCCAGACCTGCCGATTCTCCCTGGGGGCGGCATTGCTGATGGCCTCTCCCAGGCGCCAATAGTGCTGGACAACGGATATGCGCAGGGAATCCCTGATCTGGCGGCACTTCTCGACCAGGGGAAGCAGATCGGGTGCGATAGTGATGCCGGCTGCGGGCACGATCTCAGTTGACACGATTCCCTCGCTCCTTGGTGCAGATCCGGCGCTCGCCGCGCCGGGCGTCAACGGTTCATCATCTCCGAGCGGGGCGGGGCGTTGGAGCACCGCTGTCCGACGAGCCGGGGGGTGCGGCGGCTGCGCCGGATTCGCTGGGCGACGCCTCAGCGATCGCGGTCCGCCTGGCTCCGCCCTGCTCGGGGAGGACGATCCTGACGAGATGACAACTGCATTCGACCCGATAGCCCCGCTCCCGGAGCCAGCGTCGAAGGGTGTCTACGTGGATGCCGAGGCCGGCGGCGATCTGCCTGGCGGTGCGGCCTTCCACTGTGGCTATGATGGCGTGCTGCTCGATGCGTATGCCCAGCCTGCGTTCGACGGGGCCCAACGATTTCGGACGGCCGGGCTTCGATTTCAACATCTGACAGCGATGCTCCCTTATGATATCGCGGCGTCGTGGAATGCGAAATCTGGCGCCGGCGCATGGATATTACCACATTGTGGTATGATGTCAATAGGGGAATCAAATATTTTCCGCCACCCCTTGGCAAAACCACAAAGGGCTGATAGGATCTGATGACGCGGCGGGAGGCGAGGAAACCTGGGTCGGAAATCAGAGGAAACAGCCCTGGCGAGGCTCATCAGAGACGTGATGAAGGCGAGGAGGATGACCTTGGCGGCCTTGGCGCGTGAGATCGAATATCCCGTGCAGACGATGCGCACGTGGATAAATGGAAGTCACGCGCCGCATGAGCCGACCAGGAGGAAGGCGGAAAAGGCCCTGCGGGGGGCGCTGTTAGCAGCGGGGGCGGGCGGGCGCCCGGATATGGACGCGGCGTACGGCGTGACGGCAAGCGTCACCGAGCCGGCCGCCGAGTACCGGTCCCGAAGGGCGATCTTCCCGGTTCGCGCTGACGGCGAGGTAGAAGGCTGGGGGAAGATCACGCTCACCGGATGGATCGAAATCCTGTCGGATGATGGAGGGGTATGATGATGCTGATAGAGCAACAGCGATCGAAAGCGAAGGCGCAGGTTTGGGCGGTTGGCGTGGTGGCTGCCGTCATCCTGATCGCATGCGTGTGGGGGTCATCTTCCCGAAGTAAGCCATCGGAAAAGGGCCAGCCGAGCGTGGCCAATTACCTGCAGAACATCATGGCCATTGACGGAGCCCGCGACTATATCGATCGCGCCTACCAGCCAAATCCCGACGAGGCGGACTGGCTCGTGTGCCTTGATATCAAGGATGGCCTCGCTGACTCGGCCGTCGAGGAACTCGTGCGTTCCATCACGCGAGGCGTTCACAATGCCTCGGCGGACGGAAGTGCTGATGTCATGGCGCAGGTGAATGGGATCACGATAGTCGATGGGAAGTATGATCGTGGTGATGGGTCGATTCGCGTGAGTGTGACGCGCTAGCGGAATCTCATCCATTACCAAATAGCGCGCTAGGTTTCTGGCGTGAAAACCACTTTTCTGTTCGGCGGACGCGGCCGCAGTTTCATTCCGGCTTACCGCGCCAAAAAACCACTTTTCACACCAGGTTTTCCCCACTATTCCAGCATATCGCGCCAAAAAAGCGGCGCGCGAGGTGATTTCATTCCAGAATAAGGCCGCAAACGACATCCGGATCGCTCTGCGTGGCTCAAAGCCGCGGTCAGATTCCGCCAGGCGCGGCCATGAAGAGAAACGGGGCAGGATCAACCGATCCGGCCCCGTGTCACAAGCTATTCTACAGCAGATCAGCTCGCGGTTCCGGCGAGCACCTTCAACTGCTCCTGAACGACCCACTTCAGGTCTCCGGTCGCCTTCTTCTCGAGTTCTTCGAGCGGCCTCACCGCGTCCTGATCGCGAATCTCGCCCAACGCCACTGCAGACCACTTCTGGACCTCCGGATTGCCTCCGGAGAGGGCTGAGATGAGCTGTGGCACGGCTGCCTGGCGCATCAGCACGAACGCTGAGGCAATCTGGTAGTCCACCGTGGCGTTCGCTCTGCCGGCGATAATCGAGAGCAGCGGTTGGATCGCTGTCGGGCCGATCGCTCCGAGCGAGTTGACGGCTGCGTTCACAACCCGCCAGTCCTTGTCGGAAAGTGCCTGAACGAGCACGGGGATGGCGCTCAGGTTGCCCTGCGCGCCCAGGGCCGCGGCGGCCGATGCCCGCACATTGCTGTCAGCATCCCTCAGAGCGCTGGACAGGGGGGCGTTCAATGCGGAGGTATTGGCGCCGACCAGCCCCGCGGCAGCGGCTCGCCGGAACAGCACCATTGGCGCGGTCAGGTCTTGCACGATGGGCCCGTAGGCGGCCGCGCCGGACTTGTTGACGATGCGGCGG
>JBEKKD010000353.1:0-5093 GCA_050010895.1 Armatimonadota bacterium | reverse complement strand
AGTCCTGAACCGCCACGAGTAGCTCGTTTGCGCTTCCGAGCATTGCCTGTTTGGTGAGGTCATATTCGGCCGACTCGAAGCCGCCGAGGTGCTGGCCGACTTCGGCGCCGTTGAGCAGAACGCGCTGACTGTACTTGGCCCCCTTGATGGTCAGGATAATGCGTTGGCCCGCCCAGGCGGGCGGCAAGTACAGGTCCCGGCGATACCAGAGCGTGTGCGGGCCGAGTGGACGCCATCGGAAGGCGGAGGGAACGGTGACGGGTGACCATGTGGCGTCTGCGGGTGGTGCTGATTTCACATCGCCATAGGTGGCCTGCCATTCGCCGTTGAGGCCGATCGCTTGGCGGGCGAGCGCCGGGATACCGAAAAGGAGTACCGCGGCCAGCGAGAGCGTCACCACCCATCTCTTGCTCATATCTGCGCGCCACTCCTCATCAATGCTTCGTAGATCTGCGCCGCCTGCTCGACTTGACTGAGATCGAGCTCCTCAGTCGCTGTGTGCGCCTGCCCCATCTTGCCCGGGCCGAATACGAGCGCGGGGATATCGCGCTCGACGAATTGCCCAGCATGTGTGGTGCCGCTCATTCCCTCGAGCGGGGCCCTGCCCGTCACTTCCCGCACCTTCGCGCTCACCGCCTGTACCAGCGGGCTCTGAGTAGAGAGGTCGAGCGCGGGCACGAGGATGTCCGGCGCGGTCACGTCCATGCCGATGTCTTCGGGGATGGCGTCGGTGAGGTAGTTGCGCACATCGGCGATCGCCTTGCGCCCCTCCTCCCCTGGGAGCAGGCGGCGGTCGACCTGGATCTCGCAGTGATCGGGCACAACGTTGGCGTACTCGCCGCCGCGGATGACGCCGACGCTGAGGGTGGCCTTGCCGAGCGTGGGATGGGCTTCTCTGCCCACGCCGCGTTTGGCATACGCTTCCAGCGCCTGGATCACTTTCCCCATCCGGTAGATGGCATTGACACCCATGTCGGGGCGAGAACTGTGCGCGGCCTTGCCCGTGGTGGTGATCTTGAATCTGGCGACGCCCTTATGGGCGACGATGACCTGCAGGTCCGTGGGCTCGCCAACGATGGCGGCATTGGCCGTGATGCCTGCGTCCAGCAGGCTGAGCAAACCTCGCATGCGAAACTCTTCATCGGCGGTGCCGGAGAAGATCACCGTCAGCGGCGGCTTTGCGCCGGATTTCGCGACTTCCATAAGCGCGACCATCATCGCCGCCGCGCTCCCCTTGTTGTCGGCCGAACCGCGGCCGTAGAGGATGTCGCCCTCGGTACGCGGCGAGAACGGATCGAACTGCATGCCCTCACCGGAAACCGTGTCGATGTGCGCGTCGAACCAGATAGCCTCATCGCTCTCGCCCGGAACACGAGCAACGATGCTCGACCGGCCCGGCGTCGCCTCGCGCAATTCGCAGCTGATGCCCGCGTCTCGCAGAGTCGCCGCCATGAACGCAGCCAGGCGGCTTTCGCCTCTGATGCTGTCCGGCGGATCGTCAAGCGAGTTCACGCTAGGGATCGCGACCATGTCTGCGACCAGTCTCCTGATCTGCTCTCGTTCCATTAGACACCTCGGGTCGGCGAAGTTGCAGCACGGCAGCGGCCGGGCGCGAGGAGGCACTCACCCGCCCTGCGAGATCTCCGGCATCGGCAACGCGTTCGCCGAATCCACCCGCCATCCTGCCCTTGGTTGGCCGAGGCAGGCGCAGGCCGGATAGAGATATCTGCACGCCAACGAAGACCGGCTGTGTGGGGCGGCGATTTCGCTTGACCTTTCCGCGGCATTCTGGTATCCTGTTGGCACAATAAGGCTTCTGCAGTGCGGGACCTTTTAAATCCAGTCCAGAGAGGCTGTGAAAGGTGAGGCCAGCGAACTCGAACAGACGCGTGTCGCCTGCCCCTGAGTCAGGGGGAGGCGATTTCATTGGCCGCGCGAGGAACGGCGGCAGCCCGCGCGTGATGGACAAGAGCGACATCCGCCGCGCCCTCACTCGCATCGCCCACGAGATCATCGAGCGCAATCGCGGCGCCGCCGATCTCGTCATCATCGGCGTTCACACACGGGGTGTCCCGCTCGCCCGCCGTCTCGGCCAGCTTATCGAGCAGATCGAGGGACAGCCGGTCCCGGTCGGCGAGGTGGATATTGCCGATCACCGCGATGACCGGCCCGGGGGGCAGGGCGAATCCCGCACCCACATTGGCTTCGCCATTGCTGACAGGAAGGTCGTGCTGGTTGACGAGGTCCTCTACACCGGCCGCACCGTGCGCGCCGCGCTGGACGCGCTTATCGAGCACGGGCGTCCCGCGCAGGTTCAGCTCGCAGTCCTGGTAGACCGCGGTCATCGCGAGCTTCCTATTCGCGCCGACTATGTGGGGAAGAACATCCCGACCTCTCGCCGCGAGCGGGTCCGGGTGCACCTCTCGGACACCGACGGCGAAGAGGCCGTTCTCATCGAGCGACTGGCAGAGGAGAGCTGACGTGGCCCTGGAAGGACGCGATCTCGTCTCCATATTCGACCTCAGCGACCGCGAGATCGAGGCGGTGTTCGACCTCGCGGACGAGATGTCGCAGCACACCCGCGGGCGACTGCACGTCGCCAACGGGCGCATCATGTCGACGTTGTTCTATGAGCCGAGCACGCGCACGCGACTGTCGTTCGAGGCGGCGATGCTGCGGCTGGGCGGCGATGTGCTCAGCGTCGCGGATACCAGCGCGACGTCTGTCACCAAGGGCGAGACGATCGCGGACACTGTGCGCATCGTCGAATCGTATGCCGACGTCATCATCATCCGGCATCCGCTCGAGGGCAGCGCGCTGGTCGCCGCGGATTACGCGTCCATTCCGGTGATCAACGCAGGCGACGGGCCGCACGAGCATCCGACGCAGACGCTGCTCGACCTGTACACGATCCGGCGCGAGAAGGGGAAGCTCCGGGATGTGAGCGTCGCGCTCGTGGGCGATCTGCGCCACGGCCGCACGGTCCATTCGCTCGCGTTCGGGCTGGCGCGGTTCGGGGCGAGAGTCACCTGCGTCGCGCCCTCGGGGCTAGAGATGCCGCCGCACCTGCTGGCGCGGCTCGAGAAGGAGTTTGGCTGCGTCCCCGCGCAGTTCCACAGCCTCGCGGACATTGTCACGAATGCAGATATGGTGAAGCGCCGGCCCGGCCGGCAGCGCGCGCTCGCGGCGGAAGTAGTATCGCTCTTCGACGCGGTCTACGTGACGCGCGTTCAGAAGGAGCGGTTCGACTCGAAGCAGGCGTACGAGGCCGCGGGCAACTCGTACGCGATCACCGAAGAACTGATCAAGCACGCGCTTCCGGACACGCTCATCATGCATCCCCTGCCGCGAGTGGACGAGCTCGCCTACGATGTGGACCGCGACCCGCGGGCGGCGTATTTCCGCCAGGCGTCGTACGGAGTGCCAGTGCGCATGGCTCTGGTATCGTTGCTGCTGGGTCTGCGCTCAAGCAGGGTCGGCCGCGCTCGCAAGGGCGAGTACCGGCCGAAGCCGCGACGCGAGGTTGACTTCCGCAAGTACGCGGATCTACGCTGCCCGAACGCGCGCTGCGTCACCAACCACGAGAGCTATCTCTCGCCGCGCTTCAACTTCACGGAATATGCGCCTCGCATGGTCGCCTGTGCCTACTGCGATCACGAGGTGACGGCGCCGAAGGGCATGACGAGTGGCTGATCTGCTCATCAAGGGCGGCCGGTTGTTCGATCCGGCATCAGGTCTCGATGCCGTCCGCGATCTATTGCTGCGCGGCGCTCGAATAGCCGCTGTCGGCGCTGCCGAGGAGACTGGAGCAATGGAGGCGATCGAGGCCGCGGGGCTGCTGGTCACGCCGGGTCTGATCGATATGCACGTGCATCTGCGCGAGCCGGGGCAAACGCACAAGGAGACCATCGCGAGCGGCACTCGCGCGGCCGCGGCGGGCGGCTTTGCGGCCGTGGCCTGCGAGCCGAACACGATGCCGCCCACGGACACGCCTGAGCGCGTCGCGGAAGTGCTGGCGATCGCCGCACGTGGCGCGGCGGTGCGGGTTCTTCCCAAGTGCTGCATCACCCGCGGCCAGCAGGGGCGCGAGGTGGCCGAGCTGGCTGCGCTCAGCGCTGTGGGTGCAGTCGCCGCCAGCGACGATGGGCTCTCGGTCGAGGACGCGGCGGTGATGCACGAGGCCATGGCTGCAGCGAAAGCGGTCGGCATCCCGTTGACGGTGCACGTTGACCGCGTTGACCTGATGGAGCGTGACATCACGCTCGCGGCCGAGTTCGACTACGCCGTTCACTTCTCGCACGTCAGCCTGGAGGATGAGGTGGAGCTGATCGCCCGGGCGCGCGAGCGCGGGCTGCGCGTCACAGGAGAGGCGACGCCGCATCATCTGTCGCTCTGCGCGAATGACGCGCCGGCGAATAACACGAACTACAAGATGAACCCGCCCTTGCGCTCGCGGCGCGACCGCGATGCTCTGCGGCGCGCGCTCGCGGATGGCACGATCTCGGTGATTGCATCTGATCACGCGCCGCATTCTCCCGCCGAGAAGGCCGTTCCGTACGAGCAGGCGCCGTCGGGAGTGATCGGGCTGGAGACGACACTGGGGGTGATCTGGACCGATCTGGTGGGGCAGGGCTTGTTGGGCGAAGTCGCGGCGGTGCGGGCCATGACCGACGCCCCCGCGGCGGTGCTGCGGATCGCTCCGCCCGCGCTCAGAGTCGGAGCGCCTGCCGATGTGACGCTCATCGATCCTCACATGGCGTGGACGGTCGAACCCGATCGCTTCAACTCGCTCGGTCGGAACTGCCCCTTCGCCGGCCGGCGGCTTCGCGGGAAGGCGGTGGCGACGATTGTCGGTGGGCGAACGGTGATGCGCGAGGGAGCGCTCTTGGGAGTAGGAGCACTGGGTTGAAGGCAATCCTGGTACTGACGGACGGAACCGTATTCGAGGGCGAGAGCGTCGGCATCCCCGGCCGCGCGCTGGGCGAAGTCGTGTTCAGCACCGGCATGGTCGGCTATCAGCAGGCGTTCACCGACCCGTCGTTCCGCGGCCAGATACTCACCCTTACGTACCCGCTGATCGGTAATTACGGCAC
>JBEKKD010000352.1:0-7493 GCA_050010895.1 Armatimonadota bacterium | reverse complement strand
CGGCACGGCGCTGGTGGCGTTGGTGCACGACGTGATGGTGCTGATCGGCGTTTTCGCGATGACGTATCGTGAGATCAACAGTCCATTTGTGGCGGCAGCGCTCACGGTGGTTGGTTTCTCGGTGCACGACACGATCATCATTTACGATAGAATCCGGGAGAATCTGCGGCTCCGGAGGGGCTCGACCTTCTCGGAGACGGTGAACACGTCGCTGCTCGAGACCCTGGCGCGGTCGGTGAACACGGTGCTGACGGTCGAGTTGGTGTTGTGGGCGGTCTACCTTCTTGGCGGGGCATCGTTGCGCGATTTCACGTTCGCGATGATCATCGGGGTGACGGTCGGTGCGTATTCGTCGATCTTCAACGCGAGCCAGTTGATGGTGGTGCTGAAGAACCGGGAGGAGCGCGGCATCGCCCAGCGGCGAGCGCTCGCAGGCCGCCCGGTGCCGGCGCGGGCGGCGAGGCCGGCAGCCGAGCGGCCGGCAGCGCGACAGATCCCGCAGGCGGCGCCGAAGCGAGTGCCTACGGCAGAGCCGGGATCGGGCGCGGTCGCGGGCGAGCCGGGACTGGTCGAGGCGTCGGTCGGCGATGCAGACGGGGGCGCGTCGCGGGACAGCAGGAAGAAGCTCAAGGCCACCCGCAAGCGCAAGAAGCGCTTCTAACCACTCATCGCGGAGACACTGGGGATGACCCGCGAAGCGACGACGGGCGCCGTGAAGCAACACGCCGCCCGTTTTTCGGTTGTCTCCAATATCAGCCTGACGCTCTTCAAGCTGGTGGTCTACGTGGCCACCGGCTCGGTCAGCATCCTGTCAGAAGCCCTTCACTCCGGACTCGACCTGGTTGCGGCGGTGATGGCATTCCTGGCAGTGCGCAAGTCCGGGGACCCCGCGGACGCGGAGCACCAGTTCGGGCACGGCAAGTTCGAGAGTCTGTCCGGACTGGCGGAGGGCGCGCTGATCATCGTGGCGGTGGTGATGATCGCGATGAGCGCGATGCACCGGCTGCTCATCCGACATGCTCCCCTCTCCCATCCCTATCTGGGTATGATCGTGATGGGCGTCTCGGCGGTGATCAACCTCTTCGTCTCGCGGATGCTGTTCCGGGTATCGAGGAAGACCGACTCGGTGGCGCTGGCGGCGGATGCGTGGCACCTGCGGACGGATGTCTGGACATCCACGGGCGTGTTGGCCGGCATGGCCGCGATCGGCGTGGGGAGGCGGCTGCACGTCCCGGGCATCGACCTGCTCGACCCGATCATCGCGCTGGGGGTGGCGCTGGTTATTGCGAAGGCGGCATGGGATATCATGGCGCAGTCGTGGGGCCACCTGGTCGACCGCTCGCTCCCGCCGGAGGAGCTGAGCATGATCGAGTCACTGCTACAGGAGCACTACCCGGAGATCGCGGGCTTCCACCAGTTGCGGACGCGGAAGGCGGGCTCGCAGCGGTACATCGACCTTCACGTCGTGGTGCCTGGAGAGGAATCGGTAGCGGACGCGCACGTCATGTGCGATCATCTGGAGAACGATCTGAAGGCGCTGCTGCCGGAGGCGGAGGTGCTGATCCACGTGGAGCCGAGAGGGAGCGGCGAGTGAGTGGGTGGAAGAGTCGAGGAGTCGAAGAGTGGGAGGGAACGGCATTTAGACGCGGATGGACGCGAGCCGCGCGCTTCGCTTGCGCGGCTGTGATGAACGCGGATGCTTTCCTTCGCCCCTTCGGGGTGAGGGCGCAGGTGTACCGACACAACGGAACACCGACGGCGAGATTGCCACGCGCGGTGAGTCCCTCACGGGCCTCACCGGCTCGCAATGACAGATGAGGGAGTTGGAACGGAGGAGCGCGTTGGGGCGCATTGTGGTCACGGAGCAAGAGGGCAGCAGTGATTGAGCGGCGACTGAGCCTGACCGGGTGCCGATGGAGCATCAAGGAGGCCGATGAGGCCGCGTTAGCAATACTATGTAGGTATCTCGATCTCACGCGCCTCACCGCACGCGCGCTTCTCTGCCGCGGCGTGACATCGCCGGAGGAGGCGCGCTGCTTTCTGTCCCACGATCTCGAGGGCGTGATCGATCCCGGCCGGATGAAGGATATGGGCGAGGCGGTTGCGGCCGTGGAGAGGGCGATCGCGAGCGGGGCGCTGATTCGCATCTACGGCGACTATGATGTTGACGGGGTGTGCGCGACGGCGATGCTGGTGCGCGCGTTGGGCGGGCTGGGGGCGAATGTCGACTGGTACATCCCGCACCGCATTGACGAGGGGTATGGGGTCAACGAAGAGGCGGTGCGGCAGGCTCACGCGGAGGGGGTGGGGCTGCTGATCACGGTTGACTGCGGAAGCACGGCGGTGAAAGAGGTCACGCTGGCCCGGGAGTTGGGGATGGAGGTAGTGGTGACGGATCACCATCAACCTCACGCGGAGATGCCTCCCGCGCCAACACTCAATCCCTGGCGGCCGGACTGCGCATATCCGTTCAAAGAGCTGGCAGGCGTGGGGGTGGCGTTCAAGCTGGTGAGCGCCATCGCGCGGGCGCGGGGGCTGCCGGAGGGCGCGGAGTACCGTTTCCTCGATCTGGTGTGCCTGGGGACCGTGGGTGATGTGGTGCCGCTGCTGGGGGAGAACCGGCTGTTCGTGCGGCACGGACTGCTGAGGATGCCGAAGTCGAAGAAGGTGGGTGTGCTGGCGCTGCTGGCGGCGTCGCGAGTGAGCGGCGAAGTGGGCGCGAGACAGGTCGCGTTCGGGCTGGCGCCCCGAATCAACGCCGCGGGCCGGATGGAGCACGCGCAGGCGGCGGTCGAACTTCTGCTGACGCAGGATTCGGCGGAGGCGAAGAGGCTGGCGGCCGGGCTGTGCGAGCAGAATGACCGGAGGCGGGCGGAGGAGCAGCAGACGCTGGAGCAAGCGGAGGAGATGGTCGCCCGGGAGGTGGACCTGAGCCGGGAGAAGGTGCTGGTGCTGGCGTCAGAGGGGTGGCACCCCGGGGTCATCGGCATCGTGGCGTCGCGGCTCGTCGAGCGGTACCACCGGCCGGCGCTGCTGGTGGCGCTGAGCGACGGCATGGGCAAGGGATCAGGGCGGAGCATCGCGGCGCTGAATCTGTGGGAGGCACTGCAGGAGTGCGCGCCGGTGCTGACGCGATTCGGCGGGCATCGGTTCGCTGCCGGGTTTGGCATCGAGGCTGCGCGCGTGGACGAGCTCCGGCGGCGCGTGAACGAGGTCGCGGACAGCCGGCTGACGATGGATGATCTGGTACGCGAGATCGCAGGGGACGCGGAGGCGCAGGTGAGCGAGCTGACCATCGACGCGGTGAGCGAGTTGAACCAGCTCGAACCGTGCGGAATGGGCAACCCGACGCCGCTGCTGATCACGAGGGGTCTGCGGGTGACGGAGGTGACGCAGCTCAGCGGGGGACTGCATCTCTCGCTGCGACTGCGGGAGGAATCGGGGCAGGTGATGGAGGCGATCTGGTGGGGGCGGGGCGCGATGGCGGAGAAGCTGTCGCCGGGCGACGTGGTGGACGTGTGCCATCGGCCGCGGGTGGATGAGTGGAATGGGAATGTGAGAGTGCGGATGATCGTGGAGGATGTGAGGGTCGAGGAGGCGGAGGGAACGGGAAACGGCAAGGTAACCGCAGATAAACGCGGATGAACGCAGATTGGCGGCTGCGGCGCTGGAAAGAGGAGTGGCGTCCGGGGAGCGGACGCCGATTGCGACGCGGGAAACGGCGTGATCCTTCGACTTCGCTCAGGATGACAAGAGGGGGCGTCGGGGCTGACCCTCCTTCGCTGAAGTCGCCTGAGGCGACCGAAGCTTCGTAGGGCGTGAGTACCGAGGCAAGGGAACGGAGGCAGGCTGGAAGCCTGCGCTCCAGGAAGAGGAGTGGCGTCCGGGGAGCGGACGCCGATTATCGTATGGATTCCTCACTTCGTTCGGAATGACAGATGGGGCGTCGGCACTGAAGTATCGACGCAAGGATATCTGGTTTCGGGACTGACGCTCCTTCGCTGAAGTCGCCTGAGGCGACTGAAGCTTCGTAGGGCGTGAGTACCGAGGCAAGGAAGAGGGATCGCTCCTCCGGAGCGAACGCGGGTTGTCGCTCGGTTTCCTCGCGACAAACCCACGCCACTGGCTTGTGGATCGTTCGGAATGTTGAGTGGGGGTAGCAACGGAGGGGCGTCGGGGCTAAAGTACCGACGCAACGGATAGCGGGGCGGTTTCGGGACTGAAGTCCCGAAACACCAGGGGTGGTAGTATGGTGGTAGGGATGGGACGATAGCGTGTCGGAGGTAGTTCAGAAACCGGCGACTGGTCTGCAGGCGCTCCTGGATCGGGTGGCCTCGTATAACAGCGAGGTGGATCGGGAGCTGCTGACGCGCGCGTATGAGTTCTCGGCGGAGGCGCATGCCGGACAGAAGCGGCTGACCGGCGACGAGTTCGTCTCCCATCCTCTGGCGGTGGCGGCGCTGCTGGCCGAGCTGGAGATGGACCAGTCCACGATCGCGGCCGGGCTGCTGCACGATGTGGTGGAGGATACAGGGCACGGGCCGGAGGAGTTGAAGGCGAAGTTCGGCGATGAGATCGCGGCGCTCGTGGACGGCGTGACGAAGCTGCGCCGCATCCAGTTCGACACGCGCAAAGAGCACCAGGCGGAGAACCTGCGGCGGATGCTGCTGGCGATGGCGAAGGACCTGCGGGTGATCCTCATCAAGCTGGCGGACCGGTTGCATAACATGCGCACACTGGCACCGCTGCCGGCCGACCGCAAGCGCGACGTGGCGCAGGAGACGCTGCATGTCTTCGCTCCCATCGCGCACCGGCTGGGGATCTGGCGGTACAAGTGGGAACTGGAGGATTTGGCGCTCCGGCACCTGGAGCCGGACAAGTATCACGAGATCGTGGGGGCGGTATCGCAGACGCGGGAAGACCGGGTTTCGGTGATCGAGCGATCGGTGGCGCAACTGCGGTCGCGGCTCGACGAGATGGTCGACGCCGAGATCGACGGGAGACCCAAACACTTCTACAGCATCTACCGGAAGATGCAGAGCCAGTCGGTTGACTTCGACCAGATTCTCGATCTGGAGGCGATACGCGTCATCGTGAACACGGAGTCGGAGTGCTACACGGCGCTGGGGGTGGTGCACTCGCTCTGGCTCCCGCTGCCGAACATGTTTACGGATTACATTGCGAAGCCGAAGCCGAACATGTATCAATCGCTGCATACGAAGGTGATCGGCACGCACGGCCAGCCGATGGAGGTGCAGATCAGGACGTGGGCGATGCACCGGCGAGCGGAGTACGGAATCGCGGCTCACTGGCGGTACAAGGAGGGCACGACCGGAGATCTGGAGGCGGAGGCAAAGCTGTCGTGGCTGCGGCAGATTCTGGATCTGCACAGCGATCTGCGGGATCCACAGGAATGGCTGGAATCGCTGAAGATCGACCTGTTCAAGGACCAGGTGTTCGTGTTCACGCCGAAGGGGGATGTGATCGACCTGCCGGCCGGCTCGACGCCGATCGACTTCGCCTATCGCATCCACAGCCAGGTGGGCAACACGTGTGTGGGCGCGAGAGTGAACGGTAAGATGGCGCCGCTGAGCCATGTCTTCGAGAACGGGGACGTGGCGGAGATCATCACGACCTCGCGGCCCGGGGCGCGGCCGAGCCTGGATTGGCTCTCCTTCGCGCAGACGTCGCAGGCGAAGAGCCGGATCAAAGGATGGTACCGGCGCGAGCATCGGGACGAGAGCATCACCCGGGGCAAGGAGAAGCTGCACGAGGAATGCCAGCGGCTGGGGGTGCCGGCGGCGGAGGTGCTGCACGAGCACGCGCTGGAGGAGCTGGCGCCGAAGCTGAACTACGCGTCGGTGGAAGACGTGTATGCGGCGATCGGGTACGGCGACTTGAGCGCGGAGTCAGTGGTGCGGCGGCTGCGGGGGGAGGCGCCGAAGCCGGCGACGAAGAAGCGCCCGGCGCGCAAAGACCAGGGGAGCCTGCGGCTGGCGGTGAGCGTGGGCGGGGTCACCGATATCATGTTCAGGTTGTCGCGGTGTTGCGCGCCGGTGCCGGGCGACCCGATCGTTGGATTCGTCACCCGGGGCCGCGGCGTGACCGTCCACCGCGCCGACTGCCCGAACGTGTCCTACTACGCGAAGCGGGAACCGGGGCGGATGACGGCGTTGGAATGGACGCTGAGTCAGGACGCCTACTTCCAGGTGGTGATCCAGGTGGAGGCGCTGGACCGGGTGGGGCTGCTGACGGATATCACGTCGATCATCAGCGCGGCGAGCACGAATATCGTGCAGGCGCGGGTCACCACCGGGGGCAACCGTCCCAAGACGGCGCGCTTCGACCTCACGCTGGAGGTGAAGGATCTGAAGCACCTGCGGGTGCTGATGGACCGTATTGCCGCGCTGAGCGACGTTCTTCGCGTGGATCGCTCGCGGCGGGGGTGAGAGGTTCGGCGGGCAGGCTGCCAACCTGCCCGACAGGGTGTGGGAGAGGGTGTGACTGAGTTGTCTGGGTGCAGGTGTTCCTGGAGGGAGTCGCCTCTCTTCGGTCGGCTCCGTCGGTCTTGATCCCTCGCATAACTCGCCCCTGTTCGTGCGTTTCGGCTGCGCTGAAGCCGCACGAGGGATGCGAGTCACTCGGGATGACAACTCTGTGTTTTCTTGTTTGATCGGGCAGGTTGCCAACCTGCCCCAGAGGGTCACTGCTTCGGGGCGGCATTGTCGGGCTTCGGCGCCACGGGCTGGCGGCGCTGGAGGCGCGGGCCGCCGGTCTCCCACCGTTTGGCCTCATCCCAGCGGCCGGCTCGCAAGCACAGCGTCCAGATCATGGGCGAGAGATCCGGGTCATAGGGATCGAGCGCCTGCGCCATTTTGCATTCCTCGATCGCCATCGACCACAGCTCTGTGCGGTTCTCGATCCCGGCGAGGCGGGCGCGGGCAATGGCGAGGGTGAGGTGCGCGCCGGGGCTCTTGGGGAGATCCTCGGCGACTGCAGAGGCGAGGCTGACAGCTTTCTGAAGCGCGCGCGGCCGCTCTCGGGCCGAGTCCACGGCGCTGTCCAGCACCAGGCAATCGTCGAGGGTGAGGTAGAGATGCGCGAGCGCCATGCGGGCGACGGGGTCGGGGCGTCCGAGGCGGCGGTCGGTGTCCTCAGCCGAGCGAAGCATCTCCGTGACTTCGGCTCTCACGCGGGATGACTGGCCGGGGATGGCGCCGTTGAGGCAGGTATCGAAGAGCAGCTCCTCGGCGTTCACGGCAGAGGCGGCGACGGCGACGGCTTCGGATGCGGCCCGGGCGGCCTCGTCTCGGCCGCGCCGGTCGTGCAGGAGCTTGATCCCCACGTCCGAGGTCGCGTATCTCTTCGGCGCGAGCCATACGAGCCAGGCGGCGTGGTAGTAGGCGGCGGCGAAGTCGCCGGACTGGCGATAGGTGCGGACGAGTTGCTCGCGGGCGTGATAGTCATAGGGGTCCGGTCCGAAGGAGTCGGGG
>JBEKKD010000351.1:0-5117 GCA_050010895.1 Armatimonadota bacterium | reverse complement strand
GGGCGAGGGGCGGCGGACGCTCCAGATCGACCTGCCGCTTCCGGGAGAGAAGAAGGTCGCGCCGGAGGCCGCGCCGGTCACGCTCTCCCGCATGTGGTTCCGCCGCGTCACGCCGTGCCTGGCCATCGTGACGGTCTCGACATTCGGCACGGCAGTGTGCGAGTCAGGCGCGACCGACGATCCCGCAGTCATCTGGGTGGACTTCGCGAACGCCGACAACCGCCTCACCTCGCCGACTGCGACGATCACCGACAAGCTAGTCACCGCCGTCTCCGTCGGCCGTTCGCCGGAGAAGCCCAACGCCCAGCGACTGACCATTTCGCTCACGGGCGCGACCGAGCATCGGCTGGTCGCGGAGCGCGGCGAAGTTCGCGTGCTCCTGGGTACCGTGGAGGTGCCCGACCTATGCGTCGTCGTCGACGCCGGACATGGTGGACACGACACCGGCGCCATCGGGCGTTCCGGCCTTCTTGAGAAGGATGTCAACCTCGATATCGCGCAGCGCGTCGCCCGCGATCTGGAAGCCATGGGCGTGCGAGTCCGGATGACGCGCAGCGACGATTCACCCGTCATCCCCTGGAGTTCCAGCAACCGTGAAGAGCATCGCAGGGAACTCCAGGCCCGCTGCTCCATCGCTGACGATTGCGGCGCCCAGCTCTTCGTCTCTATCCACGCCAATGCGCGCGGCTCCAATTCGCGCGCCATTCGCGGGACGGAGACCTACTACCGTAAGCCCGACAGCCGCCGCTTCGCCGAAGTGATGCAGGAGGAGGTCGTTCGCGCTGCCGGCCTTCCCGATGGCGGCGCGAAATACCACCCGCAGCCGATCATCGTGCTCTGCCAGACGAACGTGCCTGCCGTACTCGTGGAGGTGGGCTATCTCAGCAACAGCGCCGACGAGGCCAAACTCGCCGACCCCGATTTCCGCGAGCAGGCCGCCGAAGGCATCGCCAACGGCGTCAAGCGCTACGCAGAAGAGGGCGGGGTGATCTCGGGAGCAGCGGCCCCGCGCCTGGTCCCCACGACCCCCGCAGGCGAACAGGACTCCGCGGACCAGGGCGATGAGTGACCGGGTCGAATAGCCATCGTAGTTCCGCCAAGGAGAGTGCAATGATACGAATCGCGCTGATAATTGCAATTGCCGCCATGCTGGCGCTGGCCGCGATCGCCGTGGCGCAGGCCCCCCAACCGGCGAGCGTCACCGGCACCATCGTCGCCATGCGGCCGAGTGAGGGCTCACCCGCTGAGATCGACCTGCGCGTGGAGTCGCCGGAGTCGAAGGAGCTACAGGCGCGGGTCGGCCAGACCGCAGCGGTGGGCGTCCGGGGAGTGGCCGCAAACTGGCACGTCATCGGATTGGGCGATCAGGTGCGCGTGCAGATCGAACGCGGCGCCGATGATGCGCTCACGGCGACCGGCAGCGTCGAGCGCCTGGGCCGGGGCGAGTTCGTGAACCCCGGCAGGAATCCATCGCGCGATCTCGGCTCGCCGAACGCGAAGGTGCTCGTGAAGCTCCTGGCGCCGCTCCAGGCCGACTGCCATCGGCAGACCGCTGACCTGCTTCAGGGGATCGCCTCCGAGATGCCGGACAAGGTACGCGTCCAGATCTTCGACGTCACGGAGCCCGCCGCGAGAGAAGAGATGAACCGCGAGCGCCTCACCTGTGCCACCGTGCTGGTGAACAACCGCTATCAGTTCGCACTCAATCAGAACGGCCGCAAACGCGCCGTTGAGCTGATCCACCGGCCCAACACACCGGAGTCAACCTACAACTCCGAGGATGCGCTCGCCGTTGTACAGCAGGAGATCGAGCGACTCTATCCCGGGGATGCTCCTGGGGGGGCGAATTCCAGGGGGACATACACTCCCCCAAAGAATGCCTAACGCCCCCGGTTCGGCGGTTGTCCCGCCGACCCCGCGGGCCCCGCCTCTCCCGGCCTGCCGCCGCGTCCGCCTGCCCTGCCCTTCGGCTGGGGCGGGGGCGTCGGCTTCAGTTCGTATTTCCAAAAGAACATCAGCCCGGGCATCGGCAGCAGTTGATTCACGTCCTTTTCCGCGGCCTTGTCGCGGCCGTCGTGATTCAGTCCCTCAATGATCACGGCGTTTTCGAGCGGAATCACGCGCCGGCATGACTGCCATTTCGCGTTCTCCGCCGCGCCGCCGTAGCCATAGCGGATCAGCAGATAGGCGTCTTCCGGCGGGGTAATAGTCGTCCCCATCAGCGTTCGCGCACCGCCGCTCTTCTCGCCCGGCGGCGGCTGCAGCCCCGGCGGCACGTTCTGCTGTCCCCCCGCTCCGCTGGCGCCAGGGGTGCCGGGGAAGCCGGGGCATCCCGCGAGCACCACCATCAGCGCTAGCCCGACAACGAGAAGCATGAGCCGGTTACCGGTTGCCATGATGACCTTTCTCTCTGCGAATGAGCAGGACTCATTCTGCGCACACTCCGGCAGGTCCTCGTCTCCCGCCGGCCCTTCGTCCATCGAAACCCCCGCGTGTCGTTGCCGCGAGCAGGAGAGCCAGCGCAGAATGGGTAATGTGGCGAAGGCAATCCAGGCGACCGGAGGCATGCCGTGCAACGGAACGAGGACCTGATTCGCGTTCTGAACGAGGCGATCAGCCTCGAATACGGCGCGTTGTTCCTGCTGCCGCAGCACATCGCGCAGGTGAAAGACGAGGAGCTGAAGCGCCAACTCAGGTTGATCCAGGACATGGAGCTCGAGCACGCAGAGAAGACGGCGCAGATGATCTATCAGCTTGGCTCAGAGCCGAAGGCGGACCTGCCTCAGCTCAGGCCGCGCTCCAGCATCCGCGAAATCCTCGAGGCGCACGTGGAAGGCGAGAACAAAGCCATCGACGTCTACACCCGCGCCGAAGCCAGCGCGACTGAACCGGGGATGAAGAACATGCTTTCGGATCTCCGCCGTGAAGAAGAGGGCCACCTGCGCCTGCTGCAGCGCGCGCTCGAGAGGGTGTAACTCCCTACCGCCATACTACCCGGTTCTGCGCAGGATAGCTGTCCCGCGACACCAGTTCGCGCTGCCCCTCCTGCCCGCTGAACACGCGGTACAGCACGACATCGTACCCCGGCTGCCCCGCGGTCACTCGCGGTTCCGCGCGGTGAGCGACGTAGCGCACCACCGTCGTCGGCCGCCTCACCGACAGCACCCGCCGGTCGAGCGACACCTGAGGCGGCCGATCTCGCGAAAAGAGCCGGATGAGCAGCGACTCCCCCTCCACCCTGGCCGAGATCCGGATGGGATGACGGAGCGGGTTCCGAAACCGCAGGTCGATGTTCGGGTATGCAACTGCGGCGTCCTGGCCCGGCGGTACGTAGCTCGCGGGCCAGTAGTGACGATGTCGCTCGGTGATCGGCAGTCCCGCCAGCAGCGCCGCATTGTAGAGAGTGCTGGACGCCTGGCATACGCCCCCTCCCCAATCCACCGTCATATCGCCGGAATAGCTGACAGGCGCTTTCCGGTACCCCCGGTCCTCTGTCCACGGCCCGACCGCCTTCGCGAACGAGAACTCCCTACCGGGAGCAATCACCTGCCCATCCAGCGCCTGCAGCGCCAGTTCGACGTTGTGCACCTGCGATCGCGTGCGACCCCGCAGTCCGGTGGCATAGGCCGCGATCTGGGCCTCGCCCGACGGGAGTCGCAGGACCCAGACGACCAGCGCGATCAGGCCCAGCAGCGGGCTCGCGAGCAGGAACCACCGAATGCCACTGCGCAGGCTCATCGCAGCGCCACCCGCGCTTCCGCCCCGGAGCCGCGCAGCTCCGGGTTGTACATCGAGTACACCTCGGTCGGCATCACGTGATAATCGCCCGGAATCTGCGGCCGCAAGTGGTATTCGATGGTCGAGCTGGCCTTCGGCAGCCGGCGGGCGAAGACCGCTACCTTCTGGTCGCGGATGGTCATGTCCGACCACCACCGATCCCATTCATAGGGCATGTAGCCCCCCTGCTCGGCGACCTCGCATCCCGCCGGGATCGGGTCCTCCACGATCACGTACTCGTATTCCTTCGGCGCGCTCACGATCAGGCGCACCAGCACGGCCTCGCCCGACGCGAAATCCAGGGCCGGGCGCTGAGCGGGCGCGATCACGATCTCTCCGGTGCGAGCGTTGCGCGACGTCTCCATACGGTAGTACTGGCGGCTGACCGAGATGCCCGCCCCCGTCACCAGCTCCGTCATATCCTCCTGCCCGACGTACTGACGCAGGATGAGCGTGTAATACAGATTGCCGCGGCCCTGCTTATTGACCATCAGCACGTTCGTGCCCCTGGCGAGCGATCCTGCGGGGGCTCTGATCTCTATCTCGGGCGCGAACAGATCGGCCTGCGTCACTCGCCGCGAGGCGATGGTCCTGCCGTTCAGGACAAGCGTCGCCTGGTAATCCGGCGTCAGCTCCTGTGACTGCTTGACGAAATCGGTGACCGCGTACAGCACGAACGCCGTGTCTCGAGTGGAAACCCAGTGGTTACCCTCGCGGTTCAGCATGAGCCAGCGAACGATTTTGAGCAGCCGCGCGTCATCGGGCGCGAGCGAGTAGAGCGCCTTGAACGCGACCGCGGTCGTCTCGACATCGCCGCCCTTGCCGTCATTGCCGGCGCCCCGCCAGTAGAGCGTGGCGGGCGTCTCCGTCGCCTTCTTCCAGAGCCGGTCCGCCGACACCCGCGCTTCCGTCTCTCTGCCCCGCGCCAGCAGCGCGGATGTCAGAAACGACAGCGCGTACGAGTCCAGCGAGTTCATGTTCTGGTACATACGGGACAGGGGCTCATCCGCCACATTGCCTTTTCCTGCTAGCGCCAGCACGTAGAGCGGATAGATCCGCTGGTGCGCGCCCTGCGGGGTTCGCTCCTTCGGCGGCACCTCCGTCTTCACGGAGCGTGCCAGCCAGTTCAGACCGCCCGACAAGAGCTTGTCATCGACGCGGAAGCCGTTCTGCTTCGCAGTGAGCAGACCGAACACGACATAGGCCGTCATCCAGGGATCGGACTTGTCATATCGCCACCAACCCCACCCGCCATCGCCATGCTGGTAGCCGTAGAGCCGACTGAACCCCGCCTGCACCATGTCCGGCAGCTTCTTCTCCAGCCGCGCGTTCGGCAGCTT
>JBEKKD010000350.1:0-5126 GCA_050010895.1 Armatimonadota bacterium | reverse complement strand
AACAGTCTGTCATGGGAATGCCTCTGGCTGCGATGCAGGATTTGGCGTCACACCCGCATCCTTCGCGCTCCAGAGGCGTTTCCCCTTCTTTCCCCTCTTCTCTCATGCATAATTCAGGCTAGACAGATCGTTTGGGGTAACGACGGGTTCAGATGGTAGAACACATTGCCGCGGCCCGGTCCGGGATATCCGTCTACCCAGGTGCTCAGCTGCCGCGGCCCTTTCTTCATCTGTTCCGACTGCGCCATCGCATCGGCCTCCTTCCGCACCTTGCGGCGCGAGTGGTGGAGGATGAGTCGCACGCTGCCATTGGAGACACCGAGCGCGGCGGCGATCTCCTCGCAGCTTCGCCCTTCGAGGTAGTGCAGGATCATCGCTCGCCGATCGCGCTGCGAGAGTGCCGCCAGCACCGCCTGGACACGCTCAACCAGTTCCGTGGGCGGTTCGGGCAGCGACCCCCACAGCACGGGCATGCCGCGCACCAGTTCACCGTCCATCGCTGTCGGTCGATGATTGTCGTCGCGCAGCCATTGCGCGCCGACGCGCCGCGTGATGGTGTTGAGCCAGGGGCCGAACCGCTCGCCATCCCGCAGGCTGGGCAGCGCGCGGAACGCCCGCACCAGCGCCTCCTGTGCGATGTCCTGCGCTGCCTCGCGATCTCCCACGATCTGGCGAGCGATCCGGGCGACGCGCGTCCGGTGGCGCGCGACCAACCGCTCGAACGCGTCGAGATCGCCCTGCCGCGCTCGTGCCACCAGCTCCGCGTCCTGCCCAGACACTCCCCGCATGTCGGCCTACCTCCGCCGGGCCAGCTTCACATCCTCTACCGGTCCAGAGCGGAGAACCGAGGGAAATGTTTCGGCTCTGGGGTAGATGAACCATGCCAGCCGAGCCGGGGTCTCTCTTTCTCTCCCCTACCTCCCCAAGAAACCACTCACTTCGACCCTGATTTCTCCGGTTCTGCAAAGCGCTACATAAGGCCACACGCCCAGGTGATTCTGCGCCCGGCGAGGCCGGCATGACGCCGTCGGGATCACGAACCCCAACGGGCGCGATTTCTATGGCGGTATCGTCTGGGAGTGTGGTCCGGCCCTGTGGTCTCACCTCCGCCGGGTGGCCTTCGCCAGCTACTCCGTCCCCGTCGTGCCGTTGGAGTTCCAGGTGGGGACCAACCTGGATCGCGGCCGGACCAAGCACGGCGAGGACTGCATGGGCCGCGTCAGAGAGATCGCACGCGTCTTCCGCGCCAGCGGGTATGATCGCGCGCTGCCCGAGTGAGCGCTTAGTCCCGCCCACTCGGCGCGCTTCGATGAGGTCATGCGGACGCAGTAGGGGCAGATCCCTTCATGCCCCGACGGGCGAAGGCAGTGTCTGACACAGCCACTGCTGGACGGCGACATTAGCCGGGTTCGTGCAGCTCGGCCACACGCGACAGACCCCCGGGTAGGGAGCCGGTCCGAGGGGGGTAGCCCGGCTCCCGGGGGTGTCCAGGGGCTGTCGGCCATGGCTTCGGCGGCGGGATAGTGGTACGAGTGCGCTGTGGGGTCGGCTCAGTGAACGGTGGCCAGCGCCTGCTCAATCTCCAGGATCGCCCTTCGCTCCAGGCCCAGCGCCTGCCTCAGGTCTCCGCTTGTGCCCGCCGCTGCTCTCTGGCGCATGTAGCCTCATCCAATTGCGCGGGGAAAGGCACCATTCCCCGCATGTCGCCGAGCACGTCTACGATCTGCCCATAGAGGTCGGCTGCCTCACGAGGCGCTTGGCGCGCGCCGCTGGGAACTCGTCTGCAATGGAGTACAGACAGCGAGTGGCCGCAGCCCGGCAGCCCATCGGCATGGTCGGCCCAGGACCTGTGCCGGAACTCCACCGCGTAGCGGAAGCCCGCCGGCAAGCGCGAGAGGAACGTTTCGAGCTTCGGCAGTTGGTCATGGGCGAAACTGGGATGAGGTTGAACCAGGATCGGCCCCAGCTTCTCGCCCAGCCGGGAGATCACATCGGTGAACGCGGCGACTTGCTCATCGGCCCCCTCCAGCATTTTCTCGTGGGTGATCTCGCCGGGCAACTTCGGGCAGAACAGGAATCCCGACGGGGTGCGCTCCCGCCAGGCATCTACGGACTTGGCTGAGGGTATCCGGTAGTAGGTGCTGTCGACCTCAACCGTGTCGAACTGGCTGGCGTAGTAGGCCAGTTCGTCCTTCGTGCCAGGCGGATAGAACGAGCCCTTCCAGTCGGCGAATGATCAGCCACACGTACCCAGGCGCCGATCCACAGTTCGAGCACCTTAGCGGCGATGCAGATTCCCGACGGGTCGCGCCGCTTCTAGGCTATGCCGCAGACACGCGACAGGGCCGCGTCATCTGGCATGCACGCGGCCCCGGAGGCGAAGCTATCACTGCTCAGCACGATTCCCAAGGGTTCACCCTGATCAAGCTACGATGAAGCTACCATATGGTGGCCGACAACTCGAGTGGTCGACTGGGGCACTCGAGGACTTCTGATCCCACATTGTCAGCACAGGTTGACATGGACGTGAAAGACCCAACGGCGCAGGCACAATTGCCAATGACCGTGCGCACCCCCGACTCCCGCTGCCTCCTCGGCCTGGGGTCACTGCTCGAGGCTCCGTCGCGGACGGGGCGCGTAACGCGAGGCTCGTCCGGTGTCAAAACTGGCTGGCCGCCCCGACATGCCGGACTGACGGCGGGAGCCGTCCGTGCTCCTCTATTCGCGTCACCAGAAACGGCCGGTCGCCGACATTCCGCGGCCGCGGAGCAGATCATGGAGGCCGCCGGTAGGGCAGGAGCCGGCCTTGCTCGAAGCATGTGAGCGCGAGAGGCTGAAAGCCCGAGGCCGCGCCCGGCATGGACGGGTCGGGCGCGCTCTCACCGGAGACGGATGCCATGCCGAACCACTCGATACTGACCGAGTACGAGCAGATGCTCAGTGGGATGGTGCGGGAAGGCCGCATCACCGAGTCCACGAAGAGCCTTCGCCTCCTCCACGCCAACCGCTTGCTCGAGGCGTGCCTGCGTTCCCTCACACCGCAGGCCCTCACAGCTTTGGTGCACGTATGGTTCCCGGGTGGTCACTCCGGTGGAGGCTACACGAGGGTCATCGAGGAATTGCAGGTTCTGCTGACAACCCGGGGACCGGTACCGCGCCGGCCAGTCAGGTGACTCGCGGCGGGATGTGCCGCGCGCAACGCCCCCCGGACATCCCCGACTCCGGCTCCCCCTCGCTGGGAGTCACGGCTCGGGCCCCGTCGCGTATGGCCGAAGGCGAGAGGAACATGCGGAACCTGCAACGGAAGAGGATTAGGCGTCGGGTGTATGAAGCGTATGGAATTGCCGCGCGATCAGTGGTGGGGGCCTGCATCGTGGTGCTGCTTCTGCTCACCATACCGAGGCCAGCGCCGGCCGGGGGAGAGACCATGCCCAGAGTGCTTCTTGATCAGAGCAAGTTCGTTTCGACAGAGCGCGCCTGGCAGCCGTTCGCCGCGCGAATGGAGATCTGCCCGGACTGCGCCGTCGCCACCGGTGTCTCCCGATCCGGACGCGATGGCTCACTCCAGATCCAGTGTCGAGACGCCGTCCAGTACGGGGGATGGGCACGGACCATCCCGGGCATCAAGACAGGAGCTTGGTACCGGTTCGACGCCTACTACCGGGCCGAGCGGGTCCGCGCGGAGCAGCGGGCCGTGGTCGCTCGTCTGGACTGGCGGGATCGCAGCGGTGGGATGGCAGAGCGGCCATATTACGTCTACCAGACCGAGGATGCCGGCGATGGATGGAAGCATGTGTGGGCTCTCGCGCCGGCGCCAGACGGTGCGGCGAGCGTGCGACTCGAACTGCTCTTCGGTTGGAGCCCTGGTGGAACCGTGTGGTGGGACGAGATCAGGCTGAGCGAAAGCGATCCTCCTGCACCCCGTCCCGTGCGAATCGCCACCATTCACCATGTGCCGAAAGGGAACGCGTCAGCCCACGCGAACATCGAGGAGTTCTGCGACTGGATCGACCGCGCGGCCGAGTCCAAACCCGATATCATCTGCCTTCCGGAGGGCATGACGATGGTGGGCACCGGACTGACCTACGAGCAGGTCGCAGAGCCGGTCCCCGGGCCCACCTCGGAACGGCTGGGGGAAAAGGCGCGCCAGCACGGCTGTTATCTCGTCGCATGTTATGGCGAGCGCGACGGCAGTGCGATATACAACACTGCGATCCTTGTGGACCGGAAGGGCAAGCTGGTGGGGAAGTATCGCAAGGCCTACCTCCCCCGCGAGGAGGTTGAAGCAGGAGTCACGCCGGGTGACGAGTGCCCAGTCTTCGAGACGGACTTCGGCACGGTGGGTCTGATGATCTGCTGGGACGTGCAGTATACGGAGCCAGCCCAGCGTCTGGCGCTCAAGGGCGCCGAGATCGTCTTGCTGCCCATCTGGGACGGGAGCGAGACGCTCATGAAAGCGCGGGCCATCGAGAATCGCGTCTTCCTCGTCACCTGCGCTTACGGGAATCCCAGCTGGGTTCTCGATCCGGATGGGCAGGTGTTGGCGGAAGCGGGGAGCGATAGCCGGACCGGCGTCGCGATTGCCGACATCGACTTGAGCCGGCGCTACGGACAGCCGTGGATCGACGAAGACATGCGCGCCCATTTCTTCAAGGAGCATCGGGGTGACCTGCGCTAGAGAGGATTCCGGCACGCCGAGCCGGTCAGAGGTCTGAATGCCCTTGGCTACTCAACGGCGTCTGGGATTCGAGATCAGGCTGTACCGGTCAACCGTCGCTGAAACCGCTCTGAGCCGTTCCATCGGGAGTGGGTGACCTATTCCCACACCGCCGAAGCGTCCTGAACGACAGCCCCCGGCACCCCCGACTCCAGCTACCCCCTCGGCTTGGAGTCACTGCTGGGGGTGTCGTCGCGCATGGGATCGGTATCTCAGAGCAGCCGCCACCGCGGTGGCAATCAGCGGCAGCCGCACCCAGTTGAATCCCCGCTCGGCGTTCTCGCTCGTACTCGGCGACCTCCCAGGACAGGGGTATGCACGAAGGGAGAGAATAGCACGAGACGAGCAACTGGGGCGACCCGGGAGGCAGATGAGTTCCCGGACAGCACGTCTTCCGCAGTCTGGGTGG
>JBEKKD010000349.1:0-5133 GCA_050010895.1 Armatimonadota bacterium | reverse complement strand
CCGGGGACCATGAACCCGTCAACCGTCTCGTCGAGCCCCGGCATCCAGCGGAACTCCGCGCCCTGATACCCCCTGGATTTCTGGAGATAGGTGATGCGAGGATCGGCCACCATCTGATCCAATACGATGTTGCCGCCGCCGTGGTGCGTGTCGCATATGATCAGCTCGTCCACTCCGGCATCGAGCGCGGCCGCAGCCGCCGAGTTGATATCCTCGATGAGGAGGCGCTGTCCCAGGTCAGCCGCCTCCTTTCGCACCCCCTCTTCCCAGAACCACACCTGCTCCCGGGTGACGATGCCGCTGACACCCTCCATATCCCAGTGCATGAAGATTCTCATTCCGGCGATTCTCCCCGAGCGTCGACTGCATGGCCATTCTTCCGCGATGTTGGCGGCCCCTTCCGCAGCCGAGAGCAGGTCCTGAGCCGGCCGCCGCGCAAGAGAGAATAAGTGAATATCGTGTTGAGGGAGTATCCATGAGAGTGTGTGTAGTCGGCGGTACCGGGAACATCAGCCGCAGCATCGTGCGAGTGCTGCTGGAGCAGGGGCACGACGTCACCTGCTTCAACCGCGGGAAGAGCGGCAGCGCTGCGATTGGGACCAGAACGATCCTCGGCGACCGCAAGGACCGATCTGCTTTCGAGCAGGCGATGCAGGCCGAACGTTTCGACGCTGCCATCGATATGATCTGCTTCAACCGCGAAGACGCGGAGAGCAGCCTGCGGGCCTTTCGAGGGGTGCAGCAGTTCGTCCATTGCTCCACGGTCTGCACCTACGGCATTCAGTACGACTGGCTGCCGGTGACCGAGGACCACCCACTCCGTCCCATCACTCCGTACGGGAAACAGAAGGCCGAGGCCGATGCCTTCTATCTCGAGGCATTCCACCGGGAGGGCTTCCCGGTCACCATCATCAAGCCGTCGACGACTTACGGCCCGGCAATCGGTGCGCTCAGGCAGGTAGCCTGGGATTTCTCGTGGGTCGATCGTATTCGCAAAGGGAAGCCCATCCTGGTGTGCGGGGACGGCTCGGCGATTCACCAGTTCCTCCATGTTGACGACGCCGCGCTCGGCTTCGTCGGGGTTCTCGGCAAGCGGGGCTGTATAGGCCAGTCCTACAATCTCGTCCGCTCCGGCTTCACCTCGTGGGCGGACCATCACCGCCTTGCCATGTCGGTGCTGGGGAACGAGGTCGAGCTCGTCGGCGTCCCCCTGGCCGATCTGGTCGCGCTGGGCGTGCCCCAGGTGGACATCTGCCGCGAGATATTCGCCCACAACACCTACTACAGCAACGCCAAGATCGGCCGCGATGTTCCCGAGTTCGTCCCGAAGGTTTCCCTCGAGGACGGCCTCCGATCGGTGATCGCGGCGATGGACGCCGACGGGCGGATCCCGAACTCGGATGAGCTGGACTGGGAAGATCGTATCATCGACGCCCAGCGCGCCGTCCGCCGCAGCGCGAAGGCCTGAACAGGGGAGGTATCATCGCGATGGGCAACCTTAGAGCCGGCGCCGCTCGCGCCGTGATCACACCGAGCATCGGCGCCAGCATTCGCGGCTACTATCACGAGCGGCTAGCCAGAGATATCCACGACGACCTCTACGCCAAGTCCCTCGTTCTCGAGCGCGATGGAACCTCGCTCGCCATCGTCGTCTGTGACCTTATCGGGCTGGCGAAGGAGTACATCGACCGCGCTCGCTCCCGCGCAGCGGAGATCACCGGCATTCCCCCCGCCAACGTGCTCGTCGCCTGCACCCACACCCACTTCGGACCCGGCGTCGCCCGCGGCATCAACAAGATCGGCGATGTGGATTACGTGGACTGGCTCCCCGACCGCATCGCCGACAGCATCCGCATGGCCCAGAACCGCCTTCGCCCCGCGATGATCGGCCACGGCTCCGGACAGTGCCCGAAGGAGTGCCACAACCGCCGCTACCTCATGAAGGACGGCGCCGTAGTCACCAACCCCGGATACATGAACCCGAATATCGTCAAGCCCGTCGGCCCGACCGACCCGGAGGTCGCGCTTCTGGCAGTGCTCGACAGCGACCGCACCCCCATCGCCGCCCTCTGCAACTACTCCCTCCACTATGTCGGCGGCTGCGGCCCGGACAGCGCCGTCGTGGACTACAGCATCTCCGCCGATTACTTCGGCGCCTTCGATCGCGCTCTTCAGCGTATGGCCGGCGGCGACTTCGTCGCCATCATGATGAATGGGTGCTGCGGCGACATCAACAATATCGACGTCTTCAAACCGGCCCCCGACTGTCCCGAACCCCGATACCAGATCAACCGCGTCGCCGATGTCGTCGCAGCCGAGGCCTAGAATGCCTGGCGCGGTATCCGCCTCACCGACTATCAACTTTCGCCCAAGCTCGCCGCCGCGAACCACGCCTTGGTGCTGAAACGACGCGCCGTGACCGAAGACCAGGTGGCCGCCGCCAAGCGGACGCTCAACGCGCCCGAGCCTGACAGCCTGGGCGACCGCGACTGGCTGGAGTCGGATACAATCGTGACGCTCAGCGAAATGCCCCTGGAGCGCGAGACGCAGATCCAGGCCATGCGCATCGGCGACGTCGGGTTGGTGGGCATTCCGGGCGAAGTCTTCGTCGAGTTCGGGCTTGACATCAAGTGGCGTTCTCCGTTCGCCCGCCCGCTCGTCTCCGAGCTGGCCAATGACGATATCCAGTACATCCCCACCGCCGCCGCCATAGACCAGGGCTCATACGAGACCTATACCACCCTCTGGCCCCGCGGCACCGGAGAGGCGATGGCCGACACCGCAGTGGGCCTGCTCGCGGAACTCGCGGACTGACGGCCGCCCGGTTGCGGCGGAGCTCGATCCCTTCGCTCACTGCGGATGGGCGTGTGGCCGCCGCTGGCACAGGCAGGCGTCGGCCTATCCGGCACGGAACATCCCGTGCTAGGCAGAGAGCGGACACCAGGTGATGGCCGATCCGCGGCTCGGCGCGTAGCGATAACAGAAGGAGAGAGGCAGATGGTTGAGGCGGCTGCAGAGGTCGTGCGAGCAAGCCGATTCGAACTCGTCGACTCCGATGGCAACGTGCGCGCGGCGCTGACGTTGGACGCGGAGGGCAACTCCGGCCTGAACTTATCGGACGAGGAGGGGAACGTGCGCGCCTCGCTGGTGCTGGGCCGAGAGGGCATCCCGCGCCTGAACCTGATGGGGAAGACCGGAGCAGTGCGGGCGTCCCTAGGCTTCGGCTCCGACTGGAGGGTTCAGTTGGTTCTCAGCGATGCCAACTCGCAAGTCATCTGGTTCGCGCCGTAAGGTGTGTCTGACCGCAGGGCGGAGCCCATGTTCGATCTCTTGCTGAGGAGCGGTCTGGTCGTTGACGGCAGCGGTCGTGCCGCATTCCCGGCCGACGTGGGCGTCACCGCCGGGAGAATAGCGGCCGTCGGCGACCTATCGAACGCGCAGGCCGTCGACGTGATCGACTGCCGCGGCCTCCACATCTCCCCCGGCTGGGTGGACATTCACGGGCACGCCGACTGGACGGTCCTGAACTACTCCACCGGCCTGAATCTGCTTATCCAGGGCTGTACCACCACCGTCGCCGGGAACTGCGGCATGTCGCCGGCGCCCGTTCAGGGGCCTGCCACCGAACTCCTGAGGACGGGCGTCGGGGAAAGCACGCCCACACTTCGCGCACTGCACGAGCGCTTCCCCAGCCTCGAATGGAGTCTCTGCCAATTCCTGGATCAGGTCGAGCAGTCCCAACCAGGGGTGAACTACGCCCAGCTCATTGGCCATGGCCAATTGCGCACCTGCATCATGGGGAACGAGGCCCGCCCCGCGACGTCCGATGAGATCGCTCAGATGCAGCGCCTCCTGGAGGCCTGCTGTGACTCCGGCGCCCGGGGCATGAGTTCCGGCCTCGTGTTCATCCCCGGCTGCTGGTCCGACGAAAGGGAACTCGTTCAGCTCTGCCGGGCCGTGGCGAGGCGCGGCCTGCTCTACACTTCCCACATCCGCGGCGAGCGCGAGACCAACCTCGAGGCCAGCGAGGAGTTCGTCCGCGTCGCCGAAGCATCCGGAGTGCGGGCGCACATGTCGCACATGCAGAGCAAATACCCCGTCTACGGCAACGCGTCGATCAAGCTGGACATGCTGGAAAGCGCGCGTGCGCGCGGCGCCGACATCTCCTGCGACAGCGAGACCTTCCCGGACTGGCCGACCGAAACCTTCCGCTTCCTCCAGATCTACTTCTACACGCCCGAGCAGCTCACAGCACTGATGAAATCGCCCGAGGGAAGGGCGGAGCTCAAGCACCGCATGCGCACCGTCGATCCGCGGCACCCCTTGGGGCGGTTCGGTCCGGGCGGCGTGCCCTACCGGCGCGCCTGGGACCGCGTGGTCATCTTTGACTGCCAGCACGACCGCAGTTTGGAGGGCAAGACCGTCGCCGCGGTCGCCGTCGAGCGCGGCGTCGAGTTCGAGAACGCGCTCTTCGACCTCGCGCTCGCAGAAGGCGGCAGCGGGCCGCTGATGCTCTACGACTACATCGAGGACGATCACTTCCGCACCGCCACCTGGCCCCACTGCATCTTCCCCAGCGTGGACACGGGGCTCTATGACCCGGTCGCCGAGCTCTCGCCGGCCATCCTCCGCGCCTGGAAGGAAAGCCGCTTCCCCGGCACCCTCGGCCTCTTCCCACGAGTGCTGGGGCAGTTTGTGCGCGAGGAGAAGCTGCTCACCCTCGAAGAGGCCATCCGCAAGATGACCTCGTTCGCCATGTCCCGCCTTGGGATCACCGACCGGGGCGAGATCGCCGCCGGCAAGTGGGCCGACATCACGGTCTTCGATGCCGAACGCGTGGGGCTGCGGGGGCCGAACCTCGACCCGAACGATGCCACGACTTTCTACCCCACCGGCATCCGCTGCGTCATCGTAAACGGCCGCGTCGCAGTGCGCGGCAACCAATTCACCGGCGCCCGCGCAGGCCGGGTGCTGAGAGAGACATGCCAATGAGTATCGAGCTATTCGATGTGCAGTGCGGCTTCGGCGGCATAACCCCGGGTGACCCGGTGGTGGTGGGCGCCGACGATCTCGCCGAGGAGATGGCGCGCCTGCACATCAGCGCCGCCCTGGCGCATACCGCGCCGGAAGACC
>JBEKKD010000348.1:0-5145 GCA_050010895.1 Armatimonadota bacterium | reverse complement strand
TGCCCGGTCGCTTCAGCATTGGAAACCGCGGGCGCGGCCGGCGCACTCGCCTCGGCCGCGGGCGCGGCCTGGGTGTAGGTCTGATCTTGGGAGCCTGTGTCCAGGCCGGGCGTCTGCGCCCGACAGACGGACGCTGCCACCAGCAACACGAGAATGAGCGAGGCTATTCGGCACATGTCGGCTCCCTCTCCTGGTCAGCGCGCGGATGCATCCGAGTGCACGTCAGGACCATCAACATATACCCGTGCAACCCGCGGACCGATCACGGTGATGACTTCGTGTACACATGTCTCTGCCCACTGCGCCAACTGGTTCGCCGTGATCGCGTTCGTTCCTTGCGGGCCGATCAGCGCCGCCTCATCACCCGGCCTCGCGTCTCTCGCCGGTGAGGCGTCGATGATCACGTGGTCCATGCACACCCTGCCGATCACGGGACACAACTGGCCCCTCACCAGCACCTGTGCTCGATTCGATCCACGCCGCGGATATCCGTCCGCGTAGCCAAGCGGCAGCACGGCTACCCGGCAGCCTCTCTGCGTCACATGCGTGCACCCATACGAAATCGCGCTCCCCGCGGGCAGGTCCTTCGTGAACGCCAATCGCGTCTTCCAGACCAGCGCGGGCCGCACGTCGAGTGGCGCCAGACCCGGCGCATCAGGCGTGATCCCGTAGACCAGCAGGCCTGTCCGCACCCGGTCGAGTCGCATGGACGGAAACCGAAGAGCGGCCGCGCTGTTCGCCATGTGCCGGATACCCGGACTCAGTCCCGCATCCGCCATCGCCTCCACCGCGCTGCTGAAGCGGCGGAACTGCTCCTCGGCGTAATCCGTGTCTGCCGCCTCTGCTGTTGCCAGATGGGAGAACACGCCCCCCAGTCGCAATCCCGGTGTGCTTGCGACCAAAGACGCCAGTCCGGCCGCCGCCTCCGGCAGCACCCCCAGCCTGCCCAGGCCGGTGTCTATCTTCAGGTGCACATCGGCCGTCTGGTCCAACCGCAGCGCCGCCCGCGATAGCGCCTTCGCCATCTCTGCGGAGCACACCGTCTGCGTGATGTGATGGCGGACTGTTCGAGACGCTGCGCGGGGATCGCCGGCGGAGAGCAGCAAAATCGGTGCGTCGAACCCCGCGCGCCTCAACTCGACTGCTTCGCCGAGCGACGCCACCGCCAGCCCTGCCGCGCCGCCCTCGAGCGCGGCCCTCGCTACCGGCACGGCCCCGTGCCCGTAGGCGTTCGCCTTCACCACCGCCCAGACGCTGCACGCGGGCCCAATCAGATCGCACAGCACTCGCACATTATGGCGAACCGCCCCCAGGTCCACCTCTACCCATGAAGCGCAGCGCGGCTGCCTGACGCGGGAATCACTCGCTCTGCGATGGTTCATTGACTGGCAATGTGAAGCTGAAGGTGGACCCCGTTCCCATCGCGCTTTCGGCCGACACGCTTCCCCCATGAGCTTCCACTATCGAGCGCACTATCGCGAGGCCGAGACCGGTTCCTCCAGCCTGGCGGTCTCGCGACGTGTCCGCGCGATGGAACCGCTCCCATATCTGCGGAATCTCGTCAGCCGGTATGCCCCGCCCCGTGTCGCGCACCTCGACTCGCACGGAACCGTCCACCGGCCGCGCCCCGATCACTATCTTCCCGTCCTGCCTGTTGAACCGCAGCGCGTTGGAAACCAGGTTCACCAGCACCTGGTACACCCGATCGGGATCGGCCCGCACTCTCGGCAAGTCGGTCGGCAGCTCCGTCTCCACCCTGATGCCGAGCTCCTGGATCTGGCTCTCCAGCCCCTCCACGGCTCCCGTGATGATCTCCGGCAGATCGACCTCTTCCAGATCCAATCGCTCCGCGCCGGACTCGATCCGAGACAGGTCGAGCAGATCGTTCACCAGGCGACTCAGCCGCTCGACCTCCCGCACGATGCGCGCCGCGCTCCGTGTCCGCTCCTCCTCGGTCTCGGCAGTGCCGTCCGCAATCGCCGACGCAAACCCGCCGATCGCCGTCAGCGGCGTCCTGATCTCATGCGATGCGTCGCTGATGAATCGCCGCCGCATCTCCTCCAGTTGCCGCGCCTCGGTCACGTCTCGCAGCACCGCCACCGCACCCCACCGCTCCGTCTCCCCCGCTGCCACCGGCGCCACCTGCAGCACCAGATATCGCTGCGGATGCTTCAGCGAGAACTCCACGCTGCACGTCTCGTTCGTCACCAGACACTGCCCAAACTGCTCCACCACATTCGCGGGCAGCGGCAGATCGTGAATGCTCAATCCCACCGCGCCCGGGTTCCCGATCTGCAACAGGGCCGCCGCCTGCGGGTTGATCACGCTGACCTTGCCCTCTGCATCCACCGCGATGATGCCCTCCGCCACCGACGACAGAATCCCGCGCAGCCGCGCCTGCTCCTCCGACAGATCCGCGAGCGTGTGCCGCAGGCTGTCTGCAAGTGAGTCGAACGAGTTCGCCAGCGTGCCCACCTCATCGCCCGACTTGATATTCAGCCGCTGGCTGAAATCGCCCTCCGCCATCTGCCCGGCCAGCCGCCTCATCCGCCGCAGCGGGCCCGAAATGCGTTCGGAGAGCCCGATTGCTACCAGCAGCGACAGCGCCACCGCCACCAGACCGGCGTAGAACACTTGCCGCCGCAGTTGCCTCACCGTTGTGTCCACCGCCGACCGCATGCTCGCCTTGACCATCAACACGCCCCGCCCTCCCGGCAGGATCGCGTCCGCGCGCAGCATGTTCTTCCCGCACTTGGTAACGCTGCCAGGGCACACGATGGTCGCTCCGATGCGAATCCGGCCAGGGGGCTGTGACACCAACTGACCCGGCCGCAACGGAGCGATGGTGATCTCGGTCTCGGGGCCGGTGCTTGCTTCCACGAGTTGCCGGATGTTCTCGAGCTGGCTCTCGTTCTCCGGCGCATCGAGGAAGGGGCCCAACTGCTGGGCCATGGCAGTCGCGCGCGCCAGCAGGTCGCGCTGCGCCATGCTCATGTACAGGCGGTCGAAAGCTGTGGAGAGCAGTAGGCTGACTGTCCCCAGCGCGATCAGCAGCACCACCAGGTACCCCAGGAATACCTTTGAGAAAAGGCTGCGCATTACCGACTTTCGGCCTTACGACTGCCAGGCTCCTGCGGCTCGCCGCAGGCGAACGCCGCAACCAGACACGTCATCGGGTCTCAAACTTATACCCCAGCCCCCAGACCGTCGTGATCGCGAACGAGCGCTTCTCCGCCGCCTTGGTCTTCTGGCGCAGTCGCTTGATGTGCACGTCCACCGTGCGCGCGTCGGATTCCGAATCGTATCCCCAGATCTTATCCAGCAGTTCCGCCCGGCTGAATACGCGGCCCGGCTGGCTCGCCAGGCACCACAGCAGCCGGAACTCCGTCGGCGTCAGATGCACTTCCTCGCCATCCACCTCCAGACGGTGCTGCGTCCGGTCGATGCGAAGGCCCGGGAACGTCAGCGTTTCCTGCTCTTCAGGCCCGGCCGAACCCCGCCGCAGCACGGCCTTCACCCGCGCCACCATCTCCCGCGGGCTGAAGGGCTTCACGACGTAATCGTCCGCCCCCAGTTCCAGACCCACCACCCGGTCCACTTCCTCCGCCCGCGCCGTCAGCATGATGATCGGCACCCTGGAGGCGCTCCTGATCTGCTTGCAGACCTCCCAGCCATCCAGTCCGGGCAGCATCAGGTCGAGCACGATCAGGTCGGGATGGTGCTCCCCGTTGAGCCGCAGCGCCTCTTTGCCGTCCTTCGCGAGCACAACGTCGAACCCTTCCTTCGTCAGGTACAGTTCGATCAGCTCTCGCACCGACTCCTCGTCGTCCACCACCAGCACCTTGCGCCCCAACCCCGCTCGCTGCTTCGCCACAGCGCTCATGTGACTACCCCTTTCCCTCGCCCTGCGAGGACGTGGTGGACTGCCCGGGCAGCTCTTCTTCGAGCGCCTGCTTCACCCGGCTGCGCACCAGCACGCGGCCCATCATCTTCAGCTTGCCGTTCACCACCAGCGCAGGAGGATTGACCACTCCGTACTCGAGCAGCTCATCCAGCCGGTCTACCTGCTCCACCTGCGCCTCCGGCACGCTCATCTCCACCACCAGCTCATCGACAATCTTGCGGAGCTGCTTGCAGAAATAGCATCCCTTGCCGATGATCCTGACGTCGAAGCTCATGTCGAAACCTTATTGGGATTATACCCGCTTGCCCCTGGAGCGGCAAGGAACGCCCTGCGAACGAACTGCGAAGGAAGTGTGGCGTCCGCCCCCTTCCGCTCGCCCGTTGCGTCGTTGCTTCGTAGCCGCCGCTGAGGTTGCGTCGCCGGCCGGAGTGCCGACGCCCCTCCGTCATCGAATACCCGTTCCGCCGGTATTTCAGCCCCACCTACCCCTTCCTCGCCACCCCCATCAACGACACCCCCACCGGCAGATTCCATCGCACCGCCCACCGGCTCTCCAGCCACAGCAGCCATGTCAACAGCACGTTCACCGGCGCCGGCGGCACGATGAACGCCGTCTCCGGGTGAGCGTTCTTCCGCCGCAGGATCCGCTGCAGCAGCCGCAGAGCCCCGATGGGGGCCAGCAGCAGCGTGATCAGCGGCGACAGTCGCTCCACCTTCAGCCCCGCGCCCTCCAATATCTCCCTCAACTGCCTCGCCCGGTACCGCCGTAGATGATCGAGTGCCTCGTCGTGTTCGCTCCACAGGAAGGGCAGCGCCGGCACCATCACCAGCAGTATCCCTCCCGGCCGCAGCACTCGCGCCATCTCCGCCACCGCGGCCGCGTCATCCGGGATGTGTTCCAGCAGATCCAGCGCTGTGATCACGTCCACTGACTCCGACTGCGCCGGGAGCGCCTCCCCCCGCGCCTGCACCAGCCCGAACTCTCCCCGCCGTCGCGAGAACCTCAGCGCATCCTGAGAGCTGTCGATCCCCACCACCGTGCCGAACTCCGACAGCACCCGCAGCGTTGCCCCCGTCCCGCACCCCACATCCAGTATCCGCAATGGCGAGCCGGCCTGACCTCGACCCCTCTTCGGCCCGTACCGCATCAGCACGTCGCGCGCGAGCCTCCGCCTGGCGACGAACCACCAGTACGTATCCTCCAGATCAAACATCTTCTCGAGTTCAGCGGTTCGCACTCT
>JBEKKD010000347.1:0-6094 GCA_050010895.1 Armatimonadota bacterium | reverse complement strand
AGGCAGGCAATGCGCGCCAACCCACGGCCGCAGTGGCTCGGCAACCGGGAAAGGCAGGAGGGCGAACTCAGGTGAGAGGTGGGGCCCTACATCCGGGAGAGGAACGGAGGCCTGCGTCTAGCGGCGATAGGGAGCCCGGTGTGACGACAGCGGCTGGCGTGACGGCTTGGGTCCGGTGAACACCCGCGCTGCACGCGTCCGACGCCAGCTCCCACTGACATAGCAGACAGTCTGAATCCGGATCGGCGGCCGGCAGCCCAGCGAACCCTTGCAGAGATGCGCTTCGGACGATCCGTCCGCGGGCAGTCGCGCTGGATGTGTCAGGGGAAGAAAGGTGGCGGTGAAGTCCGGGGCCAACGCTCGCCAGCGCCAGATATGGCAGAAGCGCGACAAACAGCCATCGGTTCGCCAGTCGCACGCAGGTCATCGCCACCACGAGTGAACGTCAAGAGGGACGGACAACCGGGTTCATTCTACCAGGCGAAGGGAGTGTGTCAAACGGAAGAAGCGACTAGCGAGGCCAGACCGCCATCTGACAGCGAACAGGAGAAAAGCCGGCGTCTGTCGGGGTCTTGGCGGGAGGACACGCCGGCGCGCACGCGTCCATCGGGCCGCCCACACGCGGCGACAGCGCCACGAACAGCAGCAAACCGAGGGACGACGCCAGCCGGCCGTCGAAAGCCCGATACAGGCGCACGTGACACGCCGGAGCGGCCGTGTGTGCACGCGCCATCCAGCTGACGGCGGCAGTTCGTGGGCATTCCGGGGGGTAGATGTGAGAGCTTGCCGAGGGCATGGGATGAGCCTTTCGACAGCGTCCCAGGACGTGTTCCCGGTCCATAGGGCGCAGATCGCTCCCCTATGAGCCAGGTGCATTGCTCCCACACTGGACAGGCAGCAGCAACGAGAGCAGAATGCCAGCGACCGAGCAGCTCGTCGTGCGCCTACCCGAGAAGGAATCTCAGGCCGTAGCTAACAAGTGAGAAGAGGACAACGAGGAGATCAGCCATTGGCAGTCCGCAGCCAAGACGCGGCATCACTATTTGAGACAGACGTCATTGGGCAGTTCCGAGTACGGGGGCCGGACGGACGTGAGCTAGACTATCCAGCGTATCTGGCATCGGCTCCGGCTTCGAGAAGCGGCGACGAGGCCGACGTGGTTGATCGCGTGTTCACTGAGCGCGCCCTCGCTTGGCTGGGCTACAGACTCGCTGACCTGACATATAACAGAGCCGTTGGCGCGGACGCTGCCAACCGTCCCGACTACGTCATACACCCGACCGTTGGGACTGCGTTCGTGTGGGAAAACAAGGCCACTCCCGAGAGTCTGGATGCTGGTACGCATCTGGACCAGTTGAGGCGTTACACTGCTGGCACTCTGGGGTACGCGGTCTGGTGCAATGCGCGGCGCATCCTGGTACTCCGCTTCGATCCGAAGGGCGAGCACACAATCCTTGCTGACGTGAATGTCGAGGGTCTGTTCGGCTCTCAGCAGGCCCTTGAGGTCGAAAGAAGGCGGTCCCGAGCGGCACTCGAGCTCGTGCACCTACTGCTGCGTCGCGGTCGGTTCACTGAGTTTGGCGAGCTACTAGACCGGATCTGCATTGACGAAGAGCATTTCCGTGCTGCCGCTATCCCCTTGCGCGATGAGCGGGCTCAGCGCGAATTCGTCTCCGGGGCAGGACAGGTTCTCCGATATATGCAGACAGCTGCCTTGGCGCGCGTTGACGCGGCACAACGCGCTCTCACTGATGCCGAGACACGGCTTGCGCGGCTACGTGGAGAGTGGGATAAAGCAACCCAGGCGTTTCTCAGCGGACTCCCCGAACCTGCCAGATCGAGCTGCGCCGCAAGGATCGCCGCAGTCACGGGGCGTCTTGGCCAACTCGGTCCCAACGAGGTCGAGAGACTGTCAGCCAGCATCTTGCCAGAGGGTAGCGTGTCCAGGGCGCTGCAGCGGTCGGTCTCGAGTTGGGTGCATGTGACATCGCGCGTGAGCGCTGGAATGGCGCTGATATCGCTTGAATCCGCCGACGATTTCCGCGTAGTTACGGCCTTTAACATCTGGTCCGAGCGCCAACCTGAAGACGATCTCACGACGGAGGAGATCTTCTCGGAACAGGCCGCGTACGTCCTGTTCGTGCGTCTGCTGCTTGCCCGGACGCTTGAAGACAAGGGGCTCTTGCCGGCCCGGATAGCATCCGACGGTGGAGTCGCTGCATGGCGCGAGGTCGTCGGTCGGTACTTCGGGGGAGGCACCGCGGGTATCTATGCGAGTTCGTTTATTGAGCTTCTTTCAGAGCGAGTCTCCAGCTTCTACCGGCACTTCTTCCAGCAGCCCGTGTTCGACTGGTTCATGCCAGACGACGTGCTCCTGGTGGAGGCGCTGGAGTTCCTCAACCGCTACAGCTTCGAGGGAGTCGAAAGCGATCTGCTGGGTTACACCTACGAGCAGTATATCGACCGCGTCGCCCGTAACAGGAAGGGGCACTTCCTCACGCCCAAGGACGTCGTTGACTACATGCTCGACTCCGTTAGTTACGATGGGGCAGGGGTCATAGGACGAACGCTCATCGACCCCGCGTGCGGCAGTGGTTCGTTCCTCGTAGCCGCTGCCGTTCGATACAGGCGTGCTCTGGTCGGCAGTCTCGCCCGTGCTGCTAGAGTCCCAGCCCGGGCAGTCCAGTCTGGCGATCACCCCCAGCGCACAGAGTTGGCGCGGCAGTTTACCCATGCTGTTCAGCATCTCCTGTTCGGAATGGACATAGACCCATTCTCGTGCTACCTGGCCGAGTTGAACCTCCTGATCGTGTGCTTGGTTGATCTGCACCACCTCTGGCAACATGGAGATCCGGCCGCCATCGACCGATTCAGCATCTACAACACTGACAGTCTCGAACTCCCGTTCAGCGTGCTTCAGTCCGAACACGCGGGACAGACGACGCTCTCCGCTGTCCTTGCTGACGAATTGCTCGACGAGGCCCACCCTGTGAAGGCACGCACCGGCAACTTCAGCAGTGGGTTCTATTACGTGATCTCGAACCCGCCTTACGTGAGTTCGAAGCAGCACGTCATGGCGAGGGACTACCGCTCGCACCCGTTTTTCGCGGAAGTGCTCTCCGGTGACGTGAACACATATCTACTTTTCATTCGGCTGGGAGTCCACCTCGTCGCGAGCGGCGGCTGCCTCTGCTACATAACGCCGCTGACTGTCCTGGGCACTCAGTCGGCGGCCGCGGCGCGAGCCATGCTAACGTCGGCGGACCTCCATGTCACAGCGCTCAAGCGCTTCTACACAGGGGGCGTACTATTTCACGGGGTTGATCAGGCAACCACTATTCTCGTTGCCCGATCCGGTGGTGATGCCCCTCAGCGGATCGCGGTGGCAGGGGGAGCTACTGTTGCGGAGTGTCGGTCATCGGAAACAGAGGTCGCGACGCGCAAGGTGCTCGCTGTCATACCTCGCACTGGTGCCAGGCTCTGGCTGGTGTCGCCGAGGATACCCGCCTACACCGTCTGGGGGCGTTGTTCTGCGCACGCACAGGCATCCATAGCGGATCTGTGGCAGCAGTTCGACTGTCGGCAAGGGGACGTTAACGCCACATATGTGAGGCCTTATGCCCGCGGGCGTAGCGATGCAATCCGGCTGTACAAGGGCGAGAGTTTCACTCGCTTCTCGCCTCTGCGAGAGGAGTCCGCGACGTTCGTATACCCACCTAGCGCGGCTGCAGACGGAACGGGGCGGCGACTACAAGAGTTGGCCGAACTTCGGTCGGCTGAGGTGGGTATTGCCTTACGGGAGGTGGCACGCCTGAACACGCGGGATCGCCTGCAGGTGACCTTCTTCCGCCGGGGGCCAGATAGCAGGCTGGCGTTTGACCATACCGTTTGGCGCATGGTCGGCGAACCTGCGAAGGAGGAGCAACTCCTAGCCGTCCTTGGCATCTTGAGTAGCGGCCTGACGGCCTATCTCCTGAACCTGTTTTCTGCCAGCAATCACGCGTCTCTGGTTGAGATCGGTGATCTGCCTGCCCCAGCAAGTCGGTCTCTGCCAGCGGCTGAACTCGCGGCACACGTAACACGATGCATCGAAGCCAGACACGACCTAGAGACGCGGTTCGGAGAGCGATTAGGTATCGTCTTCCCGGATCACGAGGGCGCTGGCGTGCCGTCCCCCAGCCTGGTGTTGCATGAGTCGGGACTCCCGTCGCTGCGCGTGAGGGATGCCGAAATACGGGGCGATGTGAGGCTATCCCCCGGCCGCGGGAACCTGGCAGGGCGGCTTGAGATCAGGGGCGATGCCGGATTCCAGAGCGCAGTCAGACTCATCGTAGCGAGCATGGGTACAGCGGGCTGGGCTCAGATCCAGCAAGCGCTGATGCCCGATCCCGTTGTTGCACAGCAGTTTATGGATCGCTACAACGAGACGAAACGAGACGCCGCGCTCGCGTGGAGCAGTTTTGAAGAGCAGCAGAAGCAGATAGATGACATCATTTTCGGCTGGTACGGCCTATCCGAAACGCTACGGGCAGAGGTCCGGCAAGGACTTCCTTGGGCACGGCGCGCACAACCAGCTTAGCCCCGACATACGCGCGTGACCCCTCGGCAGCCAACCGCCCACGCGGAACCGTAGCTCCGCGTCTGGCGCCATAGCCCGTGCTATGGGCCCAATCGCTGGACCGATCCCGACCACCAGCCGCGCCGCGATGGCGATCACTGGCGGCCCCATCGGCCCAATGCCGGCTCGGCATTCGCGCTCATCTTCTACGGCTCCCAGCGCAGGAGTATCAGCGAGTGCCGAGGACACCACGAGAGAGGCCGCACCAGCATCCTGGGAGCCGGATGAGTTTCTGGACAACGCGGGGTGTTCGACCTGATGGGGAGGCGAGAGGAGGCCTTGACCTACTACCGAAGGGCCGAGGAGCGGCTACTTCCTGGCCTGCGCCAGCGCCGGCTGGCGCTCCGGAACTCTGTTGTGGATAGACTTCAAACTGCGCCGGAGATCAGCGGACGGTCGGAGACCGGCCGCAGGGCCTGGTTTAGAGACCCTTGATCTGGAGATCGTCGAGGTACACGATCGCGTTGACGGTCGCGCCGTTCAACGTGATCCGTAGCATGAAGTTCGGGTTGTCGTTGGCATCGGCGGGCAGGTCGAAGCTGATCTTGGTCGCCAACACCTTCAACAGGTCCGCGGTCGCCGGCGCCGGCACGTCAGAGATGCTGTACCCTGTCTGCCAGGTGGTACCGCCATCGGTCGAGTACTCGATCGTGAAGGTGTCGCTGGTATCCAGGAAGGCCGGGATGATCTTGGCTGTCAATATCATGTCCGACCAGCCGGTCGTGTTGAACCCCTGCTTCATCTGACCGGTCTCGACGAACTTGACGACCTGACCATTCAGCTGTCCGGGCTTGCCGATTGGGATCCCCGTGGCGAGCACCGTGATCGGCTTGGCCGGGGTGCCCGTCAACGTCCATGCCGAAAGATCACCGTTATCGAAGTTGTCGAACAAGAAGCGACCGTAAGCCTTGTACTCCGGCTGTCTGTTGGCCTCTCTCCAAGCGATCCCTGCGCCACTACTCGGCGTCGCCACGCTCACGACGAGGGTAAAGTCGCCGTGATACGGAGTCGTCGCCGGAGCAGTCGGGCTGTCCTGCGGGATCATCTGCGCGAAAGTCAGATACGGCACGCCGCTGGACGCGGCGGCTGACTGGACCGCGGGAAGCGCGGCAGCAGTCAGCACCGGGCCACCGACGGGCGTGTCAGTGATGAAGGTCCGGGAGGCTGGAGCGGTCACGTCACTCGGACCGCGCAGCTCGAACTTGACCTGGAAGACTTGCTGGGCGCCGGACGGCGTCACCAGGCTGTTGTTCAGGAGCAGCGCGTCGAAGGTGACGTACATGAAGCTGCTATCCGTCCACGCATCCGCCTCGGCCGCGCTCTGCCAGCCGACCTTCTGGCTGGGGTCAGTAGCGTCGATCGCCGTAACCGCGGGTCCGCCGAGGATCACAGCCGCGCCGCTTGGCTCCATAAATGCCCGCCACACGAACACGGCCAACTGATCGCGAGAGACCACGATGGATGGGCGATAGGTCA
>JBEKKD010000346.1:0-5194 GCA_050010895.1 Armatimonadota bacterium | reverse complement strand
CGGACAACGCGCGGCGGCAGGCCTACATCGAGTGGCTCAGCGCCTATCTCCACGAGCCGTACGAATGGGGTGGGTCCTGGGTTGGCGGGAAGGACTCGAACGGCGCGTGGGTTGGGGGCGCGGATGGGTACCAAGGGTACGCGACGAGAACCGTCGGCTGGACTCTGAACTTCGGATGCTCAAAAACCGGTTCGGTGAGGCTCATGCTCGCAAGCGCTACACCCCGATGCAGCGACTCCGCGTGCTCTGGTATATGGCCTATTACGGTATCCCCAGGAGCCGGGTGACCGAGCACTTCCTGATCGCCCGGTCAACACTCTACCGCTGGTTGCACGCAGCCGAGCGAGGCGACTTGGGGGAGAAGAAGACTCCGCAGGAGAGCCCGAGGAAGACGCCGGCCGAGCTGGGCCGGAAGATCTGGGACATGTTCGAAGCCAATCCACCTTTCGGCCGGAATCGGATCGCCAACATTCTCGGTTGCTAGGCGTGTTCGTTGCGGCCTCGACGGTCAGGAATGTACTGGTGCAACCCAAGCGCCGGAGTGCACCGGCCGCGGCGAAGATCAGAGCCACTCCCACCGCACCCCGGGAGATCGTCGCCCGTTATCCCAACCATGTGCGGAGCGTGGATCGCACGCGGGTGCTTCGCCGGGGTATCTGGCCCACCTGGGTCTTGGTCGCGATTGACCACTTCTCTCGCAAGGTCGTGGTCTGTTGTCCACTGGAAGGACCCAACGCTGGCTGGGTAGTGGGCGCGATCGAAGACGCCTTCGTCCAGCACGGCGCTCCCCGGCACCTCACCAGCGACCAGGAAGGCATCTTCATCAGCGACGCGTCTTCGCCGATACCCAGATCACCGCGTTCCGACTCGCCGCCTGACCTCCAGTCGACCAAAACCTCCGCTCGGTCCCGCACCGAGAACGTGCGGCCGCGCCTCTGCAACCCCATTCTGTCCTGCCGGACGGCTCGGCAGTTCATTCGTGTCCCGTTTTCTACGTTCACGCGCTCCGTCGCGCTGCCGTTCACGGGGTCATGCGACTGGCCTGAGCGGTTCCGGCGGTGTCCCAAAGCTACCTAATATTACTCCGTTAGGCGATGCAGCTATCACAAACTACCACGGCAATGGCGATTAGATGAGACATGGTAGGGTTGGCATCCCGGCGTCTGTTCCTTGCAGGCCACAGAGATGTGTCCGTCTGGCAGACAGTCCGCTGTGCCCTTGTCCATATATCAAACAACAAATGCTGCTGCTTACTGATCTGAGCCTTCCAATTCCCGGTGTTGCGCCTGTGGGAGACCGCCTAACGGAGTAATACTAACACCCACAACCTGTTGTGCCTTCGTTCCAATCGCAGCCCTGCAGCGTTTTGCTATGGGGGACTGAACGTGGAATAGAAACACTGGATTGGATGACCTGACCCGCCGACGCTATCGGCCATTGCCGGGCAGTCGTGCCGGCGGTGCGAACTAACGCGGCCCCGGGGCCATCTATGAGAGAACGGCGGAGCTATCAGATGCGCCAGATAGGCAAGACACGAGCGTGATGGGCCGGACAATGGCCCCGAAGCGCACCGGCTTCACCCTGATCGAGATGCTGATAGTGATTGTGGTGATCGCTATCCTGGCATTGATCGTCATCCCGCGCCTACTGGGCGCCGGACGCAGGGCTAAGGAAGCAGCATTGCGTGGTGACCTGCATCAGTTCCGGAATGCGATCCAGCAGTTTGAAGCCGATGTGGGCGACTACCCAGCGGCGCTAGACCAGTTGGTGGCGACCAAGGACAGCCCGCCGAGCGGCAGTGGCGGCAGCGGCCTCCCGCTCGACAGCTCGGCCTATCGGGGCCCGTACCTCCGCAATCCAGATGGTGGCCTGCCGAGAGATCCCTTCACCAGCGCAACTGACTGGGATTACACGCCAGCCACAGGCGAGGTGCACAGCAGCAGCACGTTGATGGCTCTCGACAGCACCGACTACTCGAGCTGGTGAATGGCCGTCACAGCGAAGGTCGCCGACTGGGTTCCCCGCGGACGAGGTCACCGCGCGCGTCACCGCAGTTCCCGGCACCGTCTGCACCCGCCTCGCCTGCTGGACATCTCGGCGACCGCGTACTGTGGCGCCCTTAGGGCGCTGGCGCTACCGGTGGAGAGGCGAGCCCAGCATCTGGCATTGACCTTCCCGCTCCATCGGCGCCCGGTAGAGCTTCCCCAGAGACAGCCCGCTCGGCTCGGCGCCGCCTAAGATGGCCTCGATGATATCAGGGGCGAGCAAGGTCAGTCTCAGCAGGCGCGCCACATAGGAGCTATCGACGCCCAGCTCTCGCGCCAGTCTTCTTTCCTCTGCGCTTGGTGGCCGCCATCTTGTCACAAATGCGCTCCCCGACGATCTCGCGCTCGAACTGGGTGAAGGAGAGCCGGTGATGAGCTCGGCGATGGCCATCAGTGAGCCGTAGGGGCGACCTTCGTACTCGAAGCCGCCGGCAATGACGGTTACCTCGTAGCACCGGTCGTTCCAGACGCGGACGAGTCGTGTCCCGGCGATGGCCACGTCGACGCGACGTCTCGGCGCATGGCTGTCTCCAAAGGACGCCCCCGGCTGAGGTCGAATCGCGATGAAAGCACGCTCGGAAGGCCCGAAGCGGACACCCGAAGAAGAAGATTGGATATGCTTATTTGCGTGTGGTGTGGGGAGCAGGTACCGAAGCACATCCCGGTCTTCGGGCATGGGAGCCAGAGCGGAGGATCGAAGATGGGTGAGAATGCATGAGGGCCAGACGGTTCATGCCGCCCTCGCTGCGGCTGGTAAGACCGTCACCGCGCCCGTCACCGTCAGGGGTCCGCAGGCCAGACGGAAGGGCTAGGACGCGGTCGTCATGGTCTGCAGCCGGGAGTGCGGTATGCAGCTCAAGGCCGCTCTCCTCCTGGAAAGCGACCTGTTCGGCCAGGTCACAGCGCCTAGCCTGGGCCCTGGCAGGCCGACAACTGTGTAGTACTGGAGCGATCCGCCAGAGGCCGATCTGCCGAAGGCAGATACGTGCCCTCGATCCTTGACGGGCGATCGCGTACGGTGCGACGGCCGACGCGGGCAGTTCGGTTTTGTGGAGTCAGGGTATCCGATGAGCCAATCGACCATTCCCCCCGACACGCCACGCGACGCACCGGCCTGGGTGGAGGCCCTGCGGGAGGCCCTCGCCCGGCGGGCGCCGCACCTGCAAGATCTCGCCGCACGGGCCGTCAAGGAGCATCCGCGGGAGGGTGAGATCCTCTACCTCGCCGCCCTGGCGGCGCTCCTGGAGGAGAACCCGGAGCGGTGCCAGCAGTACCTGGCGCGCATCGCGAGAGACTACGAACTCGGTAACGGGGAGCACCTCCTGCACGCAGTTGCGCTGGCCCAGCGGGGGATCATGCCCGGTGCGCGCGAGGTACTGCGGAAGGCCGGCCTCACCGCCCCTCAGCGAGTGGCCCGTTGGTTCTTTGCCGATCGGGCCCTGTGGCCCTGGCTGATGGAGTGGATGCAGAAGATCTTCGCCAGCGAGGCCCCACGCGGGGCCCGGGAACCCACGAAGAAGGGCGCGGCCGCCACCCGGGGCGCGAAGCCGGCGTCCCGCGCGAAGGCTCTGTCGGAGCCAGCAGTCGAGGCCCTCACACCGCGGGTCGGGGTGCCCCAACTGCCGCGCTATGCGCCCGAGATCCCGGTTCGCTTCGAGTTGCTGAACGCGGACGCCATCGCACTGGGCGGGCCGACGGAGGAGGACCTGGACTGGTACCGGCTCCGCGCCGAGTTCGCTCATTTGAGCCTGCTGCGCGAGTTCGAGGAGCTGCTCTGCCTGCCGCTGCTCCACCAGGTGCAGACCTACTGGTACCAGGTGGAGACGGTGCGCAAGGTGCTCCGCCTGTTCCGCGGCCGGGTGCTGCTGGCCGATGAGGTGGGACTGGGCAAGACCATCGAGGCCGGCATGGTGCTGAAGGAGTACCTGCTGCGGGGGATGGTGCAGAAAGTCTTGATCCTGACGCCCGCCTCGCTGGTGGGGCAGTGGCAGGAGGAGATGGCGACGAAGTTTGACATCGCCTGCGCCACGAGCTACGACAGCCTCTTGCGGAACGATCCCGAGGCCTTCTGGGCGCAGCCGCGCGTCATCGCCTCCATCGCCACGGCGCGCCGGCAGGAGCACTTCGCGCGCCTGACCCAGCAGGCCTACGATCTGGTAGTGGTCGATGAGGCCCATCACCTGAAGAGCCGTACCACCCAAAACTACGGGCTGGTGGACGCGCTGCACAAGCGCTTTCTGTTGCTGCTCTCCGCCACCCCGGTGCAAAACAGCCTGGTGGAGCTCTACAACCTCCTCACGCTGCTTAAGCCGGGCATCTTCCGGACGGAGAAGGAGTTTCGCGCGGCCTACATGACTTCGGGTAAGCCGCGCCTCCCGGCGAACCGGGAGCGGATGCACGAGCTGATGCGCGATGTGATGATTCGCAACACCCGGGCGCTGGTCGATGTGCGCCTCCCCTCCCGCCACGCGGCCACCCTGCGCCTGGAGATGGGCGAGGAGGAGGCGAGCTGCTATCGGACGCTGGACGAGCTCGCGCGAGAGCTGCACGCGAGCGCGCCCGGCCGTCACCGGCTGGCGCTGCATCATCTCCTGAGCGCGGGGGGCTCGTCGCCGGCCGCTACGACGGCCGCGCTGGATCGCTTCCGTGCGGGGAAGGACGAACGCTGGCGCGCCCTCTACGAACGGTATCGCGAAATCGCGCGCGGGGTGAAGGAGGACACGCTGCTCGACCTGCTGCGGCGGAATCCGGAGGAGAAGAAGATGGTGTTCGTCCACCACCGCGAGACCCTCCTCCATCTGGACGCCCTGCTGCGCGCACACGGCCTCCCGTTCGCGCGCTTCGAAGGCTCGCTGTCGGGACCCGAGAAGGATGCCGCTATCGGGGAGTTCCGCGAGCGGGTGCCGGTGCTGCTCTCCACACAATCGGGTGGAGAGGGGCGCAACGTGCAGTTCTGCAACACCCTGATCAACTTCGACCTCCCCTGGAATCCAATGGCCATCGAACAGCGCATCGGCCGCCTGCATCGCATCGGGCAGACGCGGGAGGTGTTCGTCTTCAACCTGGTGGCGCGCGGGACGGTGGACAGTCAGGTGCTGCAGATCCTGGACGAGAAGATCAATATGTTCGAGCTCGTCATCGGCGAGATC
>JBEKKD010000345.1:0-5196 GCA_050010895.1 Armatimonadota bacterium | reverse complement strand
GACGGGAGACGGTGATGCTCACCGGCTGGCTAGTGCCGTCCAGATTTCCGAGGGGAATCTCGATGCCATTGCCATGGTTGTTCGCGGTGACGCAATCCTCGATACGGACATTCACCAGTCGGTTAGTCGCATGGTTTGGCTCAATGTCGATCCCATCCTGGGGAGCAGTGCCATTGGTATTTGTGAATTGGCAACGCTGAACCAGCAGGTTCTCAGCGGAGATGATGCTCATGCCTTGGCGACGGTTGTTGTCGCAGGTCACGTCCTGGATCAGGACGTTCTTGCAGTAGTTGTTGGGGCTCCCTTCACCAATGTAGAGCCCGTCGCCACCTGAGCTGTTACATGCCAGACCCCTGACCACCACATCAGAGGAGCCACGAATACTGAGGGCGTGACGCATCTCTCCTGACGTGTACTCGGCCTTCGGCATCTGAAGCGTAGCCCCGTATCCACTGATGGTCACATTCTTCACGTTCCGCATAGTCAGAAGACAATCGTCCCCACCATATCCTGGGCGGGCTTGGATCACAACGCCCGGCGCGAACTCCACCTTCGTATTGCTCTTCACGAAAAGAGAGTTCACGAGATATGGGCTGGATGGGGGCACCGGCACGTACAGCGTCCACGACTGGCCAGAGGCAGCGTTCAGGGCCGCCTGGAACACGGCGGTGTCGTCGTCGCCGCTCCCCACAAGACCGAAGCTCGCGAGGCTAACGGGAAGGCAGGATTGAGCGAAAGCCTCCGGGATCGGGGACAGGCACAGAAGAGCCGCGACGAGTGCGATAGCGCGAGCCGCAGTCACGACCCAGCTTCTTTCATCGTCATGGGAATCACTTCCAAGGACCAACGGCATTATATCATGTTCTGGCCCCACCTGCTTTGTGCTTTCGTTGCCTTTGTCAATGGCAGTGGCAAAATGGTCCAATAATCGCGGTGTGAAAAAGTACCACCCGTAGCTGCCGGGAAGAAGTACGGGGTCGAGGTGCACGTCTGGAAGGTGAACTGGAATCTCTCGGGCGCGCCGGAGGAGTTCGTGGAACGCATGCGTGCGGAAGGGCGAATGCAGCGGACACGCAGCGGGAGCGAAACGGGCTGGCTCTGCCCCGCCAACCCGGCCAACTCCCAGCTTGAACGTGACTCCCTGCTGGAGGTCGTGCGCAAGTACGACGTGGACGGGATCCACTTCGACTACATCCGGTATGAGAACCAGGACAACTGCTGCTGCGACGGGTGCCGACAGTGCTTCGAGGAGAGCGCCGGTGTGAAGGTCGCGGACTGGCCCTATTGATCTTTGCATTGGCAATGGAACGGTCAAGAGGCCAAGAAGGCTGATAAAATCTGCCATTTTGGCATCCGGATTGTTCCTTTCTTTTGGCAAAGATCAATAATACGTGATCGAGGGCGGGTCGCACTTCGCCGCCTACCAGGAGTTCCGCCGTGCGACCATCACGCGCCTGGTGAAGGCGGTGAGCGAGGAAGTCCACCGCATCAAGCCGTGGATCAAGGTACCGGCCGCGGTCTTCAGCGATTGGCCGCAGTGCCGGGAGGAGGTCGGCCAGGACTGGGGCGCCTGGGTGCAGCAGGGCTACCTGGACTTCGCTTGTCCGATGGACTACTCGGCCTCGGATGCCGAGTTCCGCACACTGGTGCAGGTCCAGCGCGACACCGTTGGTGGCCGAATCCCCCTCTATCCCGGGGCGGGTGCCTCGGCTCCCGGCCTACCTCTGGGCCAAGTGATCGATCAGATCGGGATCGCCCGCGCCGAGGGCGCGGATGGCTTCATCATCTTCGAGTATCAGGGCGGGGTGGCCGCGGACTGCATCCCGGGCCTGGGCGAGGGGCTGACCCTGGGCGCGACCTACCTGCCACACGACGCACCGATAGTGGAGTGGCAGCTGCGCCAGAACGGCAAGCCGCTGGAGGGTGTCGCCACCCCGGAGGCGCCGGTGCAGGTGGAGGCGGTGCTCACGCTGCGTGGCCGATTCCAAAGCCGCCGCGAGAGGCCCGTACCACGATCACGGTGACAGACCTGGCGGGCGAACCGGTGCGGGAGATCGGACGCACGCGGCCAGGCAGGCGCGGCGTGAGAGACGCGATCCGCCTGGCGAAGGGGGTCTACCGCGTCGTCGCTCGGAGGGAGGTCACCCTCGCCGACGGTACGCGGCAGCCCTTCATTGCGCGTGGGCCATTCGTGCGCGTTGGAGAGTAGGTGTGACAGTCGCCGTTCACAGTGATCGTGCCCCGGCGGGCCGCTATGTGTGGTGCCATAGCCAGAATCTGAATTGGTGGACTCACACAACCATCCCCAGGGCGCGGTTGATGCCCCTTGCGGCTGCACGCAGCAAGATAGCCGAAGGGAAGTCCTTGGGCTTCGACCTGGGTCCGACGTGGTGGGATGCCAGGTCGACTCAGCGACGCTTGATTGCTCCGCCCGGGCTCCGCACTGCCAATGCCCTTTGCACACACAATGGGCACCACCAGCGATCGGAGGGGCGGCGCGCCCTCCTCAGTCCCGCGCCGCTCCCGGGCGGAAAGCGCTCCCATGACGGAAGGGGATCGCCTGTCGATGCCTAAGTAAATCCCTGCTACGGTGTCCGGTTGGCTTCGGGCAGGGGAGTCCTATGTCGTGGCTCACCAGCAGCGATTGGGCAGTCTGTTCGGCCTTCGTCCTGTCGTTTCTGTGCACCGGCTTCTCCATCCCGGTGGCGTACGCGCTCGGCATCCTCGACCGCCCAGGGGTGATCAAGATCCACGCGAACGTGACACCCCGGTTCGGCGGCCTGGGGATCGTCGTCGGGTTGCTCGCGTCCGTGCTCGCGCTTCGCCTGATGCCAATGCTTGCCGTGGCCGGACTGGCCGCTATCGCGCTGACTGGGGCTTTGGATGATAAGTTCTCCATCAAACCCACGCAGAAACTGGCGGGCGAGACGGTGTCCGGCGTTCTGCTCGGGGCGGCGTTTCTGCACGGACACTGGGGAGCGGCGAGCATCCCGCTGGCGCTGGTGTTGGTGGTCGTCCTGGCGAACGCTGTGAACCTCATCGACGGCCTCAACGGGCTTGCCGCGGGCTACACCACCATTGCCGCCGCAGGCTTCGCACTGGTGATGATGATCGCAGGCCTCAACCCGGCGGTGGCCGCCGCCCTCTCCTTGGCGGCGCTCGGGTTCCTGCTGTGGAACTTCCCCAGAGCCCGGACCTTCATGGGCGACGTCGGCAGTCTTGGCATCGGCTACTGTCTGGCCTATCTGCTGCTGAGCATTGCGCAGCAGAGCGGAGCCGCACTGGTCTCCGCGCTCCCGCTACTGGCGATCCCCGTGTGCGACATGGTGCTGGGCATCGTGCGCCGGTGGATCCGCGGCCGGCCGATTCTCCAGGGGGACCGGGACCACTTTTACGATGTCCTGAACCGGAAGTTGGGCAACGCCACCGTCACCACGCTGGTCGTCTACGGGCTGAGCCTGCTCTTCCTCGGGCTGGGGCTGTTCGCCACCCGGATCAGCATCAGCGCCGCTCTGGGGATCTACGCGGCTATTCTCGTCGGCCTCATCCCCCTCTCCCTGCAGGCGGGCTTCTTGCCACGCCGTCGCGGCTACCGCGTGGGGGCCCTGCCGGAGCTGATCGCGGGCACGGCGGATGATCACGTGGCGGCGGCAGGCGGGGCGGAGGAAGCTGACTGACGCGGCGCGGCTACCGCCGATAGGTAGTAGGCGCAGAGAGTGCAACGCAAGGTGTGACCGAAGTGAACATCCCCCTGTCCAGCCCCGACATCACCGAGGAGGACGTCGCCGCGGTGGTGGCAGTGCTTCGCACGCGCTTCCTCTCGTTGGGGCCGAAACTCCCAGAGTTCGAGCAGGCGATAGCGGCCTACGTCGGCTGCCGGCATGGCGTCGCGGTGAACAGTGGCACCAGTGCGCTGCACCTGATCGTCCGCGCACTGGGCATCGGCGATGGCGATGAAATCATCACCACGCCCTTCAGCTTCGTCGCCTCGGCGAACTGCCTACTCTACGAGCGCGCCCGGCCGGTGTTCGTCGACATCCGGCCGGACACCCTCAACCTCGACTGCGATCTCGTCGAGAGGGCGATCACCCCGCGCACCAAGGCTGTGCTCGCCGTGGACGTCTTCGGGCGGCCGGCCGACTGGACGCGTCTCCGCTCCCTGGCGCAGCAGCACAACCTGATGCTGATCGAGGACAGCTGCGAGGCCCTCGGCGCCCGGCTCCGACCGATTGATGGCCGATGGGTTATGGCTGGAAGCTTGGCCGACGCGGGAGCCTTCGCCTTCTATCCGAACAAGCAGATGACTACTGGTGAAGGCGGCGTCATCGTGACTGACCGCGACGACGTCGCCGCCCTCTGCCGCAGCATGCGGAACCAGGGCCGGGACGAAGGCGCCGGCTGGCTGCAGCACGCCCGGCTCGGGTACAACTACCGCCTCTCGGATATCAACTGCGCGCTGGGCCTCGCCCAGCTTGCGCGGATTGGTGAGATCCTGGCGGCGAGGAAGCAGGTGGCCGCTTGGTATGCTAACGCACTGAGCGGCCTGGCCGAGGTTCGCGTCCCGGAAGCTGGGCCGAACGAGGAGATCAGCTGGTTCGTGTACGTGGTCCGTCTCGCCGAGGGGCTCACGCGGGACCAGCGCGACCGGGTCCTGGACGGTCTGCGCGCCCAGGGCATCGGCTGCAGCAACTACTTCTCGCCGATCCACTTGCAGCCGTTCTACCGAGAGGTGTTCGGGTACCGAGAGGGGGACTTCCCGGTCACGGAGAGCGTGTCGTCGCGGACGATCGCGCTGCCGTTCTTCACCAGGTTGAGCAGGGAACAGGTGTCGTCAGTGGCGGCCGCGCTGGGGGACGCGGTTGCTGGCGTCCGGCGCGGGTGAGGGGATTGTGCGGCCGCGGGTGAGCGCCCCTCATACCTGGCGCAAGCGTCGGCGAGTATGGTGGCAATGTGGTCGCCGGCCTGGCCGTCGCCATAGAGATCGGGGCGCGTCGGAGGCGTCACTAAGCACTGCCAGGAGGATGGCATCTGGCAATAGCGTTACCGTACAGCCGGTCCTCCCCATGAGAACTCAGGATTTCACTTCACTCTCATTCCCGGTGGACCAGAAGTCGGGACTCAGAGCCCAAGCACATGTCGTTGGAGAACGGCTGCCGCGTAGCACTGGAACGGCTGTCGGTGAGACCGCCCGCCAGC
>JBEKKD010000344.1:0-5196 GCA_050010895.1 Armatimonadota bacterium | reverse complement strand
TCATCGGCCAGTTGACGACGTCGGCGCCTTCGCGCGCTACGGTCTGGACCCTGAAGTGCCCGACGGCGCTGCCGCCGCGGGTCTCGATGTCCTGACTCGTGATGGTGATCTCGATCTGCTGTGAGCCGCGTGTCAGGCGCTGCACGATGCGGTAGACGTCATCACGAGTGAGCCCGGAGCTGTCTCGGTAGTCGGGCGCGACACATGACATGACCTCTGCCGGGGATCTCTGCTCGAACGCGTGCTTCGCTCGCAGCACGAGATCCTCGATAGCTTGTCGGTCATCCGGGCTCGGCTGAGCCAGTGCCCAGCCGATGCCCAGGCCCAATAACGCCACCATCAGGATTTTCCCCGCTCGTCGTCCGTTCGGTCTCATCGCACTACCTCCTCGTTCTCTGCTCTGCGCTATCGTCCACCAACTGCGCCTCCGACCATGACTCGGCCAACGCCCGCTCCTCGCCCGCTCGCGGATGGCCTATGCGAGGCGAGGCCGTCGAGCACTGCTTCGAGCGCGGGCGCGAGGCTCGACACTCGCTTCGCATTGATCACCAGCTTCCAGAGCGGTTCGCACTTTCTCCACGCCGCCGTGTACGCGAAATGACGTACCTGTTCGCGCAGCGCGGGCTTGGTGCGAGCGGAACTGAAGATCGAACTCCATCGATAGAACTCGCGGTACGCGCGCCAGTAGCCATCCTCGAGTTCCTGCGGGCTCAATTTCGCCGGCTGGAAGACAACGTGGCGCGTATCATACAAGTCCCAGTCGTGAGTGAGGATGCGTCCCGAGTCCCGAAGCCGCGCATGGAGCGGCGTTCCGGGATAGGGGGTCAGGATGTGAAAGGTCGCCGTCTCGATGCCGTTCGCGACGGCCCACTCGACAGTGCGATCGAATACGGATGAGTCGTCATCATCCATACCGAATACAAAACTGGCATTGATCATCACACCGAGATCATGGAGCCGTCTGATGGCGGCCTCGTAGTCGTCGATGTTGTTCTGGCGCTTGTGCTGCTGCTGGAGATTGCCGGCGGAGAGCGTCTCGAAGCCCACGAAGAGGCTGCGCAGTCCTGACTCGACGGCCTTTTCCAGAAACCTCGGCGTGAGCGCGGACTGGACTGTCCCGGCGGCCTGCCACACGCGATTCATGCCGCGCAGGCCCTCGAACAGTTCCAGCGCGAACGCGCGATTCCCGAACAGGTTGTCGTCGAGAAAGTACAGGTGGCGGCCGGGCAGGCGCTCGATCTCCGATAGCGCCTGGTCAACGCTCTGGGTGTAGAACGACTTGCCGCCCCGGAAGAACGAATCTTTGTAGCAGAAGTCGCAGGAATGGGGACAGCCGCGAGTGACCACGAGGGAGTTCGGCGCAAGGTAGAGGTTGCGTTTGATCAGGTCGCGGCGGATGGGCGGCTGCCCGACAAGCGTGCGGTCGGTGGACTGGTAGACGCGACCCGGGCATCCGCGGCGGAAATCATCCAGGAACCTGGGCCAGGTATCTTCTCCCGGGCCGAGGAATACGCTGTCGGCATGCTGCAGGGCCTCGTCGGGCAGAGAGGTCACATGCAGTCCGCCGAGCGCGACGTGAGCGCCGTGGCTGCGGTAGTGGTCGGCGATCTCGTAGGCGCGGTTCGCAGATGAGATCGCAACCTGAATGGCCACCAGGTCCGGTCGGTCGTCGAGATCCAGGGCCTCGACGTACTCGTCCTGGAGCGTGACATCGTCATCGTCCCGCACGTAGGCAGCGAGCGTCGCCATCCCCAACGGGGGAAAGAGCGAGTACTTGATGGGCCGGAAGAACGGACTGCTGGTTCCGGTAACGGCAGGCACGATCAGCTTCACTTTCATCTGAGTCCACCTCCGTTCGCATCGTTTACGGAGGTATGCTAAGCTGGAGCGGCAAAAAGCCCGACCCACTGAGATGACTTTCTCGCGCACCTGAGTGCTTGACGGTCGCGGCCATTTCGAGTGATCGTGGGGTGAGGGGAGGACAGGATATGCTCGACCTATTGCTGGTGGAAGACAACAAGCGGCTGCGGGAGGCGCTCAGGGCCGGACTGGGTGCGCTGGGCACAATGCGCGTGGTCCACGACTGCGATTCGGGTGAGGCCGCGCTCGAGTTCTGCCTCGGACAGCGGCCGGACGTGATCTTGCTCGATGTGCAGCTCGCGGGGAAGATGAACGGGATCGAGACTGCGGTGGCGATTCGGCGGGAGCTCCCGCGCGAGCCGGTGGTGTTCTACTCGATCCAGGACGACGACGCCTACTACCGGGCGTTCCGCAACTCAGGCATTCTCAGCCACTACGCCTATGTTCGGAAGTCGAACTATCTGCTGCCGGAAATGATCCTTCCTCTTCTGCACGACGCGGTGGCCGGGAAGAGCTTCATCGACCCCGAGATCGAAAGCCGCGTCGAAGAAGTGGGCGTCAAGGACGCCGAGGCGCCGATGGCGCTGCTGGAGCCGAACGAGCAGGAGGTGGCGCGCATGCTCGCGCTCGGCATGACGAATGAGCAGATCGCGGCTCGCATGGGATTCCGCGACAAGCGAACCATCAGCCGGACGAACGGGCAGATCTACGCGGCATGGGGACTGGGTGATACCACGACGGATGAGAAGGTGGCTCGGACCCGGGCGGCGTTGATCATCCGCTCCGGGCGGCTGATCGTGTGGGATGAGAAGGGTGCTCCCCACATCACCGATGAACGAGGGAAGCTCGTCGAATGGAGTGGCTCCTAGCGCAGTTCACATCTCTCTATGGCGTGCTGCTCGCGCTCTCGCTCTTCAACGTCATCGTCCTGCTGTGGCTAGGCTTGACGGTGCTGCTGAATGCGGGCCGCCGAACGTGGGGCGTCTGGCTGGCCGGAGCAGGGCTGCTCGCTGGAGCGGTTTTCTTCGTCAGTCACAGCGCGTTCGCGGTCCACACCGCGAGCGGAAGGCCGCCCGGCCTGGCCACTTGGTGGCCCGTCGGTTGGATGGCTCTGATCTTCGCACCCTTCGCCTGGTATCTCGCCATCCTGTGGCATACCGGCTACTGGGATAGCCCAGCATCGCGATTTCGCCGAGAGCACCGTCCTCTGCTGGCGCTGACGACGCTGCTTGCGGCGGGCCTTTTCGTGGTCTTCGTCACCTCGCGGCCGCTTCACTCGAACATTCAGCTCGCGGGCCGCTACTTCATCACCGCGCCGCTCGTCTTCGGCATGCCGCTGCCCGTGATCGTCTATCCCGTGTTCGTCTTCTTCTGCATCGGGTTCGCACTGGAGGCCCTGAGACGACCGGGACCGGCGTTGCGCGCGGTGCAGCGGCCCGCCCGAATGCGCGCGCGACCGTGGCTGATCAGCGCGACGCTGTCATTGATGACCGTCAGCGCGCTGATGCTGTTCATGCTGCTCTACCTCGTGCTCTTCGCCGGCACCAGCACGATGTCCATGATCCTCGACCAGTCGCTCATCGAGGCCTACTGGCTTGATTTCATCATCAGCCTCGCGATCACGGCCGCGGTCGTTCTCACCGGGCAGGCCATCGTCGCCTATGAGATCTTCACCGGCAGGACGCTGCCGCGCCGCGGACTGCGCCGACAGTGGCACGAGACCATACTGCTGGCAGCAGGCTTCAGCGCCGCTTCGGGCGCGAGCTTCGCTCTGCGATTCGAGCCGATCTACGCCACCTTGGTAGCGACCGTTTTCGTCGCTCTGGTCTTCGCCTTCTTCAGTTGGCGAACGCATGTTGAGCGGCAGAGCCATATGAGCGAGCTTCGGCCGTTCGTTACAAGTGAGCGCGTCTTCGACGGCCTGCTATCGCCGAGGCCTGCGGGCGATCCCGGCGGACCGCCGGTGGGAACGCCCGCCGCGGCCTCGTCGTCACCGCTCGCGGCGCTCTGCCAGGACGTGCTGGCAGCGAAGTCGGCCTGCCTCGTTCCCGCCGGCTACTTGTCGTCATTGGTTCCAGCGCCACTCTCGTTCCCCGCAGCAGCAGCATGGGCCGCGGACATGCAGGGCCTCCTCGAGAAGTGCTCGTCTCCCGATGTGGTGAGTGTGCCGGTAGATCCGGCCACCCACGGCGGCTCCATCTGGGCGATTCCGCTGTGGAGCGCGCGCGGGCTGATCGGAGTTCTGCTCCTTGGAGAGCGGGAAGACGGCGGGCTCTACTCCGAAGAGGCGATCGAGGTCGCTCGCGCGAGTGGCGAGCGGCTGCTGGACATGATCGCATCGGTGGCGCTGGCGCGCCGCCTGATGGCGTTGCAGCGACAGCGGCTCGCCGAAATACGCGTCATGGACAGCCAGTCCCGCCGCGTGCTGCACGACGAGATACTGCCTGACATTCACGCGGCGATGCTGGCGCTTAGCGGTGCTCAGCCTGGTCCGGATGCCATACGCGATGTGGTGACTCAGCTTGCGCAGATACACAAGCACCTTTCGATGCTCATCCGAGAGATGCCGTCGGCAGCGACGGCGCGGGTGGAACAGGTGGGCCTGGTCGGACTACTGCGGCAGACCGTTTCGTCGGAGTTTTCCAGTGACTTTGCCAGCGTTGACTGGGAGATCGAGTCGGAGGCGGAGGAGCAGGGGAGATCGCTCCCGGGCACGGTGGGCGATGTGGTCTTTCACGCGGCCCGCGAGGTCATTCGCAATTCGGCCCGACACGGCCGGGGTGACGACGCCGGCCGCGAGCTGCATCTGCGCATCGGGCTCGCCTGGAGAGACGGCATCGAGATCACGGTCTCGGACGACGGCGTGGGCCTATCTTCGAGTACCGAGACGGGAGTCGGAGCAGGACGCGGTCTGGCCTTGCACAGCACCATGCTGGCCGTCATCGGCGGTTCGCTCGTGACGGAGAACCGACTGGGCGTAGGCGCCGCAGCCACCATCTTCCTGCCGCGAGAAAGCCTGGGCGGGCCTGCAGGCTAACTTCAGACCCGCAGCGCGGCAAGCACCGTATCTGCTGATAGCGGCAGTTCCCTGAATCGCTTCCCAGTCGCGTCGTAGACTGCGCTGGCAACTGCGGCCGCGATTGGGAAGATGGGCGGCTCTCCGGCGCCTTCCGACGGGTGGCTCGGATTTGGAACGAGCACGGTCTCGATCTTCGGGACGTCCTGGATGGTGGGGATGCGATAGGTCGAGTAGCGGTCTGTCAGTATCTTCCCCTTATCGTACCGGACCTGCTCCCGCAGCACCATCCCGAGGCCCATGGTGGTCCCGCCCTCGAT
>JBEKKD010000343.1:0-5199 GCA_050010895.1 Armatimonadota bacterium | reverse complement strand
CGTCTTTCAGTAACTTCGCGAGACTCATGTCGTGGCGTTCAGCCATCCGGCGCATGCGTTCAGCAATGGGTCCGCGAATCGCCACCGTCAGCGCGTCAGGCTGCGTCCGAGGCCGGGTGCGTTGCGCGGCGGGGCCTCGCCCCTGAAGGAACTCGCGCTCTTCGGGTCCGCACTTCGCGGAAACTTCGGTCCCGGCAGTGACGTGGACGTGCTGGTTGAGCTGCAGCCACACCATGGTCTCTCTCTACGACTGGGTGGACATGATTGAAGAGCTGGAGGGCATTTTCGCGCGTCCGGTTGACCTGGTCGCCAAGGGCGGCCTGCGGAACCCCTTCCGACGCCGGGAGATCCTGCGCACAGCGGAGGTTATCTATGCAAGCGTATAGTTCACAGGAAGCGTGTCGGCTGGCGGGCATTTCCCGCCGGCAGTTAGACTACTGGGTCAGACAGCTGGCGATCAAGCCCGCGCAGCCGACGCATGGCAGCGGCTCGGCCCGGCGCTGGTCTCCACTCGAGATCGTGCAGTTGCGGGTGATGGGTGAACTGCGCAAGGCCGGGGTGTCCCTGCCTCCCGTGAGGATGCGCAGGCCAACCTGAAGAAGGCCATCGCCAGCTACCTCTCCGTGCTCGACGAGATGGCGGAGGAGGAGGCCCCACAGCGTCCTGATCGGCATGAAGCTGTGCCGGCATGACCCGGCTCCCGGTAGTATCGGGACGGCAGGCGGCGGCTGCCGTCGAGCGGGATGGCTGGGAGGTCGCCCGCCAGGAAAGCTCCCATGTCACCATGAGGAAGCGGGGCGTCCGGTTCCTGCTCACAGTCCCCCTTGGAAAGGAGCTTGATGCGGGCACGCTGCGCCGACTCATCCGGGATTCCGGCCTGACGGTGACCCAGTTCCAGAGGTTGCTGTGAGCAACAGCCGAACTCGAACCGCGGTAGTGCGACATCGTCGTGGCGAGGCCGCACCTGGATTGCACCGCGGCTGCACCCCTTGGCTCAAGGGTCAGAGAGGCAACTGGAACGCCCGCGCCACATACACCGCCATCTGATCCCGCGTGCACACGTACTCGGGGTGGTAATCGCCATCCGGATAGCCCTTGGTGACGCCGATAGCGGGCTGGGCGATGTACTCCACGTACTTGTAGGCCCAGAAGGTCGTCGGCACATCCGGGAACGTTGCCGTCGCCGGCGGGGTGTAGTTCACCAGGTCGGCGCCGGCCGTCGGCGTGGCGATGGCGCGGGCGATGAACACCGCCATCTCACCCCGGTCCACCTCGTCGGTGGGCTTGTAAGTGCCGTCCGAGTAGCCCTTCACCACATTTCGCGTGACCGCGTACTCCACGTACTTGAATGCCCAGTAGTCGATGGGCACGTCGGCGAAGGACGCCAGGTCGGGCCCTTCAGGCACATTCTGATCATTGCCGGCCAGCGCCCGGGACACGTACACGGCCATCTGGTCGCGGCTGACACTCAACGCGGGTCGATAGGTATCATCCGGGTACCCGGCGACCAGATCGACGTCGTAACACGCCATCACGCCGCTGTACGCCCAGTGGTCCGGCGGCACATCCGAGAACAGGTCGCTCGCCGAAGCTGCCCTCGATACGGTAACGCAGCGCCACCATTCTTTCGTAGACGTCGTTTCCCCATCCGTCACCACAAGGGTCACATTATAGATGCCAGGCAGCTCGTAGTTATGTATAGCGTTCAGCTGAGAGCTTTCGGAACCATCGCCGAAAGTCCAGGCAGAGCCGATCACCTTTCCACTGGACTGATTGGTGAAGGCCACCGTGAGCGGGGCCGGCCCACTCGCAGGGGAGGCGCTGAAGTTGGCCGCGAGGTTGCCTGTCGAGACCGAGATGCATCCGTTCTTGGTGAGGGTATTCTGACCGCCCACGTTCGATGCGGCCAGCGAAACCGTATAGCTGCCAGAGCTCGTATAGACGTGGCTCGGGCTCTGCTGAGTCGAGGTGGAGCCGTCCCCGAAATCCCACAGCCACGAGGTAGGGGTCCCAACTGATAGATCAGCGAACTGCACGCTGAACGGGGCCGGCCCACTCTCAGGGGAGGCGCTGAAGTTAGCACCAGGCGCGCCCACCGTCACACTGACGCAGCTGGCGCTTGTCTTGGTGTTCTCACCGCTAGCATTGCTCGCAGTTAGTGCTACCGTGTAGGTTCCCGCAGTGCTGTACGTGTGGCGCGGGTTCTGTTGGGACGATGTGTTTCCGTCGCCGAAGCTCCACGCCCACGCGGTGGGGCTGCCAGATGACGTGTCAGCGAAGAACACCGCGAGCGGGGCCGTCCCATTGGTAGGGGAAGCGCTGAAGTTGGCAACAGGAGGTGCTGCCGTCACGCTCACGCAGCTCGGAGCCGTCTTGTTGTTCTGGCCGCCGGCGTTGCTCGCGGTCAGTGTTACCGTGTAAGAACCGGCAGCGCTGTACATGTGGCTTGGGTTCTGCTGAGTCGAGGTGAAGCCGTCACCGAAGAACCACAGCCACGAGGTAGGAGTCCCAGACGATAGATCGGTGAACTGCACGCTGAGCGGCGCCGGCCCATTGGTAGGGGAGGCGCTGAAGTTGGCCGCAGGAGGGGCCGCCGTTACGCTCACGTAACCCGCGATGGTCTTGATGTTCGGGCCGCCGGCATTGCTCGCGGTGAGTGCGACCGTGTAGGTTCCCGCAGCACTGTAGGTGTGGCTGGGATTCTGCACCGTCGAAGTCGCGCCGTCGCCGAAGCTCCATGACCAGGCGGTGGGGCTGCCAGAAGACGTGTCAGTGAAGGTTACCGTGAGCGGCGCTGTCCCATTGGTAGGGGAAGCGCTGAAGCTGGCCGCAGGAGGGGCCACCGATACGCTGACGCAACCCGCGATGGTCTTAGTGTTCGGGCCGCCGGCATTGCTCGCGGTCAGTGCCACTGTGTAGGTTCCGGCAGCGCTGTACGTGTGGCGCGGGTTCTGTTGGGACGATGCGTTTCCGTCGCCGAAGCTCCACGACCACGCAGTGGGACTGCCAGAAGACGTGTCGGTGAATGCCACCGCGAGCGGTGCCGTCCCACTGGTGGGGGAGGCGCTGAAGCTGGCCGCAGGAGGGGCCGCCGTGACGCTGACGCAACCCGCGATGGTCTTGGTGTTCGGGCCGCCGGCATTGCTCGCGGTGAGTGCCACTGTGTAGGTTCCGGCAGCGCTGTACGTATGGCTCGGGTTCTGCACGGTCGAAGTCGCGCGGTCGCCGAAGCTCCATGACCAGGCAGTCGGGCTACCAGAAGACGTGTCCGTGAATGCCACCGTGAGCGGCGCCGGCCCACTCGTAGGGGAGGCGCTGAAGTTGGCTGTAGGCGCCGCCCCCGTCACACTGACGCAGCTTGGGGTTGTCTTGGTGTTCTGGCCGCCGGCATTGCTCGCAGTCAGTGCAACCGTGTAGGTCCCGGCAGCGCTGTACGTGTGGCTGGGATTCTGCTGAGACGACGTGCCGCCGTCGCCGAAGCTCCACGACCACGCAGTGGGGTTGCCAGATGACGTGTCAGCGAAGGCCACCGTGAGCGGCGCCGGCCCACTGGTAGGGGGGGAGGCGCTGAAGTTGGCAGCAGGAGGGGCCACCGTGACGCTGACGCAACCCGCGATGGCCTTCGTGTTCGGGCCGCCGGCATTGCTCGCGGTCAGTGCCACTGTATAGGTTCCGGCAGCGCTGTAAGCGTGGCTCGGGTTCTGCACGGTCGAAGTCGCGCCGTCGCCGAAGCTCCAGGACCAGGCAGTGGGACTGCCAGAAGACGTGTCGGTGAATGCCACCGTGAGCGGGGACGTCCCACTCGTGGGGGAGGCGCTGAAGTTGGCTGTAGGCGCCGCCGTCACACTGACGCAGCTGGGGGTTGTCTTGGTGTTCTGGCCGCCGGCATTGCTCGCGGTGAGTGCGACCGTGTAGGTCCCCGGAGCGCTGTACGTATGGCTCGGGTTCTGCACGGTCGAAGTCGCGCGGTCGCCGAAGCTCCATGACCAGGCGGTGGGGCTGCCAGAAGACGTATCCGTGAACACCACCGTGAGCGGGGCTGGCCCGCTCGTGAGGGAGGCATTGAAGTTGGCCGCGGGCGCCGCCACCGTCACACTGACGCAGCTGGGGGTTGTCTTGGTGTTCTGGCCGCTGGCATTGCTCGCGGTTAGTGCGACCGTGTATGTCCCGGCAGCGCTGTACGTGTGGTTCGGGTTCTGTTGGGACGAGGTGCCGCCGTCGCCAAAGCTCCATGACCAGGCGGTGGGGCTGCCAGAAGACGTATCCGTGAAGGCCACCGTGAGCGGGGCTGGCCCACTCGTGAGGGAGGCGCTGAAGTTGGCCGCAGGAGGGGCCGCCGATACACTGATGCAACCCCCGATGGTTTTGGTGTTCTGGCCACCGGCATTGCTCGCGGTCAGTGCCACCGTGTAGGTCCCGGTAGCGCTGTAAGCGTGGCTCGGATTCTGTTGGGAGGAGGTGCTTCCGTCGCCGAAGCTCCAGGACCACGCGGTGGGGCTGCCAGAAGACGTATCCGTGAAGGCCACCGTGAGTGGCACCGGCCCACTCGTAGGGGAGGCGCTGAAGTTGGCTGTAGGCGCCGCCACCGTTACGCTGACGCAACCCGCGATGGTCTTAGTGTTCGGGCCGCCGGCATTGCTCGCGGTGAGTGCGACTGTGTAGGTCCCGGCAGCGCTGTACGCGTGGTTCGGGTTCTGTTGGGAGGATGTGCTTCCGTCGCCGAAGCTCCACGACCAGGCAGTGGGGCTGCCAGAAGACGTGTCGGTGAATGCCACCGTGAGCGGGGACGTCCCACTCGTAGGGGAGGCGCTGAAGTTGGCTGTAGGCGCCGCCACCGTCACACTGACGCAGCTGGGGGTTGTCTTGGTGTTCTGGCCGCCAGCATTGCTCGCGGTCAGTGCCACCGTGTAGGTCCCGGCAGCGCTGTAAGCGTGGCTCGGATTCTGTTGGGAGGAGGTGCTTCCGTCGCCGAAGCTCCAGGACCACGCGGTGGGGCTGCCAGAAGACGTGTCGGTGAATGCCACCGTGAGCGGGGACGTCCCACTCGTAGGGGAGGCGCTGAAGTTGGCCGCAGGAGGGGCCGCCGATACACTGATGCAACCCCCGATGGTTTTGGTGTTCTGGCCACCGGCATTGCTCGCGGTCAGTGCCACTGTGTAGGTTCCGGCAGCACTGTACGTGTGGCTGGGGTTCTGCAGG
>JBEKKD010000342.1:0-5212 GCA_050010895.1 Armatimonadota bacterium | reverse complement strand
TCACCGACGTGCAGATGGCCGCCGTCCGGCTGACACCGGCCGAGTTTCATGGGGACTGGAACTACACCATCCACCCGCGGAAACATTGACCTATGCTGCACATTATTTCTTTACGAACCCTATGTACATGGGCGGCGCAGGACCAGTGATCTCGCCCTCGGCCGGGATGAGGAAATCGGCACTGAGTGATTCTCCCGGAAACTGAACCGCGTAATCGATCACACCGGTAGACGCAACCACGACCATGTTCGGCCACTCTCCCCCCGGCTTTCCCGCGTTCAAGCGGTTTAGTTCTTCGGCGAGGTCGTCGAGCGGTAGTTCCGAGCGCAGGGCGAAGATGATCCCCAGAGTCACGGTCGTGCTCCAAGGCACCCCGGGATGGGGTGCTGCACCTTTCCTCAGCCGCTTTGCCTGAGCGATACGCGAGTACGCAGCCCGGAATCCGTCCAGATTCAGGCTCTCGCAGGAGTCTATGACAGCGGCTACGGCGTCAGCGGGTATAGCAGTCGACTCTGGAGCGGCGGCGCCTTCGGACGTAACATAGGCGACCGAAACGAAGCGCTCGGTCCTGGTGCCGTCCTGATCGACCACGCATGCTGAAGTGACCCGATACGGCCAGCCCAGGAAACGCTCGAGAACGCGATTCAAGGTTTCCGGAAGCGTCGCTCCGGCTGCGGAAGCAACCTCTTGACCTGCGTCGTGCGCCTCTTGGGAAAGCCCCATTCTGTCAACCCCTCTGAATGCGGAGCGCGGTGTCGGACGAACTCATCAGCCTAGTGTACCGCCTCAAGAACAGCTTTACAATGAGCATGCTTTGCAGATAGCCGGCATCATTCCCGGCAAGGTAACTGTCGCGTGGACTCGTGCGATAGCGCACCCGCGGCACTTCGTCGCCGCCTCCGGTACGTGGATAGTAGGCGGCGTGCGATGTCTATCCCGCAGCGATCCCCAAACGACTCAATCTACGCCGGCCAACAGCCGGAGTCCATACTTCGATACGAACTCCTCAATCCAGTCGTGACGGCATGTTTCACGGATAGCGGCAACGATCTGCTGCACTGAAACTGCGGCTGCCCGTTCGCGCAGAGCCTCCGGCAACAGCCCTCGCAGACGAGCGAAAAGTCCGCCTCCTCCGCTCGGATCATCTCCCCACAGAGCGACATTGCGATCGTCGCACAGCAGTATGAAGGTTCCGCCCTTCCGCACCGCGAAGGCCGCCTCTCGGAAGAACTGGTAATGGTCCGCCAGGATGCAGCGCGGCGCTCTGGCGAGTTCGCCCTCCAGGAACCCGGTCTCTGTTAGTACGTTCCAGTAAGTGCGCCCGCGTTGCTTGTGCAGGTAGCAAGCGTCGAGATCGTCCAAAGGATTGGTGTCACGTATAGGGCAATCACTTGCCCTGGAGCAGCCGCCGAAACCCTCCTCAGCAAGCTTCGCTTCTATGAAGATCCTCGGGATTTCATTGCCGTCGAGTAGCGCCAGGTCGATCGAGGTCGGTGTACCTGGGGGCGTCTCGTTGAACACGCGGCGATCTTCGTATTCGAACTTGCCTCGCGAAATGCCGTCTGGCCACTCGATTCCCTGCGCGCGCATCGCTGCCTCGATGGGAGCAAAGCAGCCTTCGAGCAAAAGGGGGCCGACCAGGTTCAGCAACATCGCCTGACTGCTGAGGCCGCTCCGGAAGTGACGATGGATCTTCGACTCGTCTATGACGTCAGGGTGGGCCAACTCGGGGAGGATCAGGTTGCTCTGCCAGGGCATTGTTCTCTCGAGGCAATAGGCGAGATCGCGCCGTGTCCCGAGGCCACGCTTCCCGAACCACTCGGCGGCTGCGCGTGCAAGGGTGTCCTTGAGTTTGTCGTTCCGCGTCCCACCACCGTGACAGGAAGGCAATTCGATGCTGGAATGGTGTATGCGCTCATCCCGTTCTCGAAGCCCAGATTCCTTCCCGTACCGATGTAGCCAATTCGCGTTTTCCTCGTCGTCGATGAAGATCGGCTCCGAATCGTCTCCCTGCATAGGTATAACCCTCACTGTGTGGACGTGATTATGCGTGCTAGGATCATCGGCCCAACTCACGGAAGGCCGGCACCCCCTGGTTGCTTCCGTGTACGTATCGCACCAGCGAGTATGGTGCAAAGCGTTCAGGAAAGCAAGCGCGAGAGAACAGCGAAGATCAAACAAGCGTATGATACGGTTGACGGAGACCGTGCTGCGGCCTAAGTGGTCCTATTCATAAGTACAGTAACGTATTGCTGCCGGGATCAGGCAGCTCGGGCCAATGGAATCGGTGTGGTGGAGAGCTTGGCCATCACTCTTGCCAGATCGTCTCTGGTGAGCTTCCATTCGAAGGGCTCGGCGATTTGCTCGTAGTGCTGTTGGAATTGAAGAAGTCGGTTTGCGAGTACGCTCAGGGAGCGGAAGTCGTTGGGGGTGAGGACCTTGCGTTGCACGATGGAGAAGTAGATTTCAATCTGGTTGAGCCAACTGGCATGGACCGGCAGGTGCACCGGGACGATGGTAGGCCACGCCTCCCGGAAGCGCCGGACACAGCGGGCGCCCCGGTGGGACGAGCCATTATCGAGAATCCAGAACACGCGGCTGGCATCACAATAGGGTTCCTGACTCATGACGTCCTCCACCAGCCGCGCGAAGGGCTTGATCCCGGAGGCAGCCTCGCAACGCCCGAAGAGTTTGGCCCGCCGCACATCCCACGCGGCCAGATAGGCCAAGGCCCCTTGGCGGGCGTACTCGTGTTCGACGCGCAGCAGCTCCCCAGGCCTCGAGGGCCGGCTGGTGTGCTTCCGGCTTCTCGCCTGAATGCTGGTCTTCTCATCAGCCGAGATTACGTAGTCGCCAGGGCCCAGCGGCTCCCCTTCCCAGAACCCTTGAGAGAGGTCGAGGACACGCCCCGCCTTCTCCTGAAAGTCCGGGGCCCGCGGAAAGATCCAGCTTCGATAGTGCCAAGGACGGATGGCATCCGCGCTGAGCCACCGCCACACTGTCGCTCCGCTGATGCTGGCCACGATCCCTCGGCCCACGACTTCGGCGGCGATATCGTGGCAGCTCCAGCGGGAGAGGGGCAGGCCGCTCTCGTGAGGCAGCGCACAGGCCAACGCCTTCACCTCCACCTCAATCAAGGGGGGAAAACACGGGAGGCCGTCCCTCCCGCGACCTGTCTTCCAGACCGGCCAAGCCTTCCTCCCAGAAGCGCTTTCGCCACTTCGAGACCTGCTCGCGAGGCAAATCCAGCCGACGTGCGATCTCATCATTGCTCAACCCTTGCGCTGCGAACAGCACGACTTTGGCTCTCACCGCAGCACAGTACGGTGCGGTGTACCGGCGCGCAAGCGCTTCCAGTTCCGCCTTCTCTTCCGCCGTCAGGGCGATCTGATAGGGACTCCGTCGGGGCATATTCCTCTCCAGTCAGAGAAGGATATGCCACAACAATGCGAATCGGCATATGTGACACTACTTCCGAAATCGACCACTAAGTCCCAGATTATGCGTAGCGTTCGAATCGGGGGCATGGTAACAGGCTACGAGCTCGATATTCGGTGCGGGTGGCGGACTTGTGCAGACGGAGGGAGCGCATACGGGCCGTGATTGGGGCAGATGAGGGGTGTCGAGGGTATGCAGGGGGCGGTGCGGGCGTGATGGGGCCAGCGCCGCGGGCCCCGGAGCCGGAGTGGGAGCGGTGGGGGCCGGTTCTGATGAAGCGGTCTCAGGTGCGCAGGCACTGATACGCGCGACGAAAGAGCGCCAGGTGGGGGTAGTGCAGGGAGAGCTTGAGGGTCCAGCGGTGGGCGGAGTGCACCAGCCGTGCGGGGATGCGCAGCAGACGCTCGCGCAGACTGGCGATGGACTCGCGCCGGGGCAACTGGAGGCGCTCGCCCAGTCCGCCTCAGGCGGATTGCCGGCGAGCAGGGCGAGCCAGTTGTGCAAGGCGTTCGCCGCGTACGCGTGAGAGCAGACTTCATCCATGGAGAAGCCCAGCCGGCCTTCCTTGATGAGGTTCTCGACGTTGCAGCGGCCATTGTAGAAGCGCCACACCTCTTCGGGCGCAAGGGCGAGATTGGTGACGATCAATTGGAACGAATAGCCCTCGGCTTCGAGGAGCTTCAATTGCTTTCCCCGCTTGGGTTCCTTGGGATCGAGACGGCGACGGACGGCGATCATGCGTCGGGCTTGCTTCCATCCTTGCGCCCGATACTGGAACTCGGCGACGGCGTATTCGCCATCCAGCGGCCGGTACTCCAGCCCCACCAGGCGCCGCTGCAAGCCTTCTCCGGCGAGATCGGCGACGATGGCGTAGCCGGCGTCGCGTTGCTCCAAGGCGTCCAGCAGCCAGCCGGCGTAGAAACCGTTGTCGCCGCGGAATTGCAGCCGGCCGCAGAAGCCGGAGCGCTTCAGCCAGCGGCGCAACTCGTCCAGCAACGCCAGTGCGCCGGTGCGATCGGCGGCGTTGCCGGGGCGGAACCGTCCTCCCAGAAAGTCCCGGGTCTCGCCGCAAAACGCGAACAGTGGATGATAGCTGCGCGCTCCCCGGCGGCGGCGATTGAAGCCCACCGCGCTGCGCTGAGGCCGGCTCAGGCAAGTCTGGACGTGGGAGTCGACGTCGAAGGTGAGCGTGGGCCAATCCGCGAATCCCTGGCGCGCCCCGGCTACCAGGGTGCGGTTCAATTCCAGCACCGCATGAGCGGTGGGCATACGCAGCCGGGAGAGGAAACGGCTGAGCGCGCTCTGGGAGAGAATCCCCTCCAGGCCGGCGAGCTGCAGGAAAACGGGGTCAGCGCCGAGATCCGCGAGATGGGCCTGGCGGGAGCGATCCAGCACCAAGCCATACAGCATCGCCACCAGCACCTGTGCGGGGGGAGCTTTGCGCGTCTGGGGAAGACCGGGCAGCGCGGCGAACGATTGGGGCAGGTGGAGCTGCTGCAAGAACCGGGCGAGCAGGCCCGCGCCGCCGTAGCCGGTGAGCCGCGGTTCGGTGGCTTCGATGCTGTAGCAAAGGGGTGTGGGCGTCGGGGCAGTAGTCTTCACTTGGAAAGTGCCTTCTCTGCGAGTGAGTGTGTGCTATCATTTCATTCGACAGAGCAAGGCACTTCCTCACTTTTTCTGCTGCCCCTCCGCGCGAGAGACACTTCGTCGGGGGTCGGATACGCATAATCTCGGTTGGAGCCCTCAAGGAATGGCAGACGAAGCGCTTGTCGAT
>JBEKKD010000341.1:0-5225 GCA_050010895.1 Armatimonadota bacterium | reverse complement strand
CGGCGACAGCAGGCAGACACGTTGCCCCTGCGCTAGTTCGTCTGCCGTCGGCAGCCGGCCTGTGGAGGCGCGAAGCCCCATGACGCCGGCATACTGATCGTCGATCAGGTAGGCGAGCTGGAGGTCTGCCGCCCGTTCGCGACCGGCGTGGATGTCTGCGGAGTCCAGCGAGTACACGGTCAGCTTTTCTACTGCCGGGCAGCACTCGCGGATCGCCACCGCGTCCTCGTCGATCAGGTCCTTGCGCTTGAGTTTCGCCGCCTGGACGTTGCCGGCAATGCGCACCTCAACCGCGTTGAGGTTGAGCCCCCGGAAGGCCTCCTCGACTGTGCGCTGCCACGACTGCTCTACGCTCACCGTCGAGATCAATGCCAGCGCTCCCGCCGCCACGCCCAGCAACGCGAGGAAGGACCGCAGCCGGTGCCGCGTGATGGACTGCCAGGCGAAGAAGATGCTGCTGCCGAGCTGCATGGCCCCGGCTCTCCTACCTGGCCTTGCCACTGGGCCAGAGGCCGATCTCGGGCTGAGCGCGGCCTCCGTCCTTTCTCTCCATGAAGAACCGCACGTGATCAGGGTCGGACGGGAGGGCGTGGCCAAATCCATAAGTCAAGGCGGCAGGATCGACCTGGTCTCCTAGCTGACCCTTCGCGAATTCCTTCACCACCTCTGCCTGCTCCGGCGGCAGGTCGGAGAGCTTGAACCAACACACGTCCTTCGTCAGCATCTCCTGCCGCTTCGACTCTGATAGGCCCGCGTAGATTCCGCGCAACTTGTCCGCCCACGCTTTGTCCTCACCGGTGAACTCAGGCATCGGCGGGATCGCAGCATCGATCTGCGCCTGAGTCAGAGTATGGGCCTGGCCCACAGCAGGGGGGCCTGCCGCGCCGCCATTGCCAGTCTTCACTGGACGCCCGCACCCTGCAAGTGCTGCGGCGAGACACGCGGCGGTCGCTACTAAGACTGCGGTGACCGATCGAGCATTCCCCATCTGTACGCCTCCTCGTTGCCGTGAACAGCTGCTCCTGATTTCTGTTCGATGAAATCATCAGCAGCTTATGCCCTCTTGAGCATTCGACCTGTGGGAAGCCATAAGAGTTACAGAGATGCGCTCCAGGGCTAGCCGAAACGCGAGCCAGATCGCGAGAGCAGCGACAGCAGTAGGGTGGAACCTGCCGCTACCAGCACCCCAAAGACACCGCCCGCGACCAGTGCGAAGAGCACCGAATCCGCCAACTGCAGCGGTGAGGACGCGGGCACCGTGTTGGAGGCAGCCAGTGCGGCAAGAGAGCCGACCGTGGCCGCAAACCACGTCAGTGAGCCAATCGCGAGCCCTGCTACCGGTCGCGATCGGGAGGCGGACAGGAGCCCGATACAGACCCCGGAGGCAGCGCCCAGCGTTGCATCGGCGGTGGTGGCATGACCAGCGAAGGGGACCAGAAGCGACAGCACCGCTCCGAGTAGCCCTCCCACTGCCAACCCCTTCAGCCGCCGCACCCACTCGGGATCGCCGTGGAACACGGCGCCGAGTCCGGTCTGGATCTGCTCCGCCTTCCCCAGCCACGCGATGGCACGTTCGGCCGCTTCGGGTCGACTCATCCCCTCCGCGCAGTACTGCTCGATCAGATCTTCGAGATGCGCTCGAATCTCGCGGCGGAGGTCCTCAACCTCCGCCGGATTCGCGCGGAGGCGAGCACAGGCACGATCCAGATAGGAGTCGATGCTAGCCATATCACTCCCCCTCGATCACTTGGTTCACCGCCTGCGTGAAGGCCGCCCAGTGCCGGCGCCGCCGCTTCGCCTCCTTCTTGCCTTTGGAAGTGAGGAAGTAGTACCGGCGGTCGGTCCCGCGCTCGGCCGGGCGCCACTCCGTCTCGGCCAGCCCGTCCTCCTCAAGCTGGCGGAGGATCGGGTAGAGCAGACCCTCTTTGAAGTCCAGTGCCCCCTGGCTGCGTCGCTGGATCTCCTTGGCGATCTGGAAGCCGTACATCGGCTGCTCCGTCAGCAGGCTGAGGATGATAGTGAGGGTATGCCCTCGAAGCGCATCCCCGCTGATTCCTGGCATCGACCTGATTCCTCCCCTGGGCAGGCATAAGCGGCTTATATCATAGCCGGCTTATGCTAACAGGGCGGACCTGGCTTGTCAAGAGGCATTCGCGCGCGCGTTCGCGTTGCGCGACTGTCTCTGCTGTCCGGCACCGAAGTGGAGGCCGTCAGAGGCCGATGGTGTTCCACAACTCGTCTGTGGGCGTGGAAGTGCCGTTCTCGCGCCACACCGTAAGGTAGCATGAGCATTGGCTTAGCCGCCGAGGCCAGGTCGCTTTCCCGCGGATAGGTCAGTCGCCGTGCGTCGGCGAACTGTCCGTCGGCCGATAGAAGGAGCCAGGTCCACGTGACAAGCGTTTGCGACTAGACCATGAGCAGCCTCCGGCCAGAACAACCTGAGGCGCTTACGTGTGCGATGCTGTCGGCGATGCCCGGCTGGGAGTTGATGGACGGGCCGGAGCCGTTTGGCTGGGCGCCGAAACGGCAGTTCAGAGCAAGGATGGCCAGAGGCGGGGACGCGGTCAGAGTCGTCATTCGTCACAGCTGGAGTCCAGACGGGCATGAGCGAGAGCTCTGCCTCTACCATGCGATTCTGCCTCACCTCGCCATCAGAACCGCGAAGTTCCACGCCACCTTCGAGTTTGGCGACCCGCCGGGCTGGATGGTGCTGGAGGACCTGGGAAGCAGACACGTTCGGTTTGACTGTGTTGAGGATAGGCGGGCGTTGCTGCACACGCTCGGGAGTCTGCATGGCGAGGCGACACTGCTGGTCGAGCAGCAGCTCACACCCGGCCACCCGCTCACGCGTTTCGACGCGGGCCGCGGCGAATACAGGGAGTGGATGGATCTGCTGACTCAGGCCGCGGCATGTCCCTGCTCGGGCGTCAGAGAATGGGTGCCTGCACTGCTGGCTCAGCTACTACCGAGGCTGGCCGCCGACACGGCAGCGCTCCTGCACGGCGACCTGGACCTGAGCAATGCCATTCCAACCGATGCAGGGATGGCTCTCGTCGACTGGGAGAAGGCGTCCATTGGGCCGGTAAGCCTTGACCTTGGATTCCTGATCGAGTTCATACGGCGCCCTGAAGAGATAGATAGCTACCGACTCGCTTTCTGTGACGCTTCCGGCCGAGGTGTGGCGCCGGAGCGGCTGGGAGAGCTGATCGACCTGGCGGATGGCTACGACAGCCTCCGTTGGATCTGCCACTACCTTCGGGAGGTGGCAGCAGGACGCGATCCAGGACCGGACTGGCGTGACGCTTACTACGTTCCGCGGCTGGACCGGCTGCATTCGCTGCGGGGCCGCCGGCAGGAATGGTTCCTATCGAGCTACTGAGGCCCGGCAAGCCCGCGGCTGAGGAGGCCCGTGAAGACGGCCGAGGAAATGCGGGCGAATCGAGGCGTGTGTTGACGGATCGGTTCTGTAGGACGCGCGGCTGCAACGACGACGGGATAGGAGCAGCCGACTATGGCGAGGACGGAGCGGAAAGATGTCACCACCGTCTGAGTTGGGGGTCATGTGGCTTCCGATCTTCGGCGCGATCGTCGTGGTCTGTACCTATGTGGGGCTGGCCCAGGACGAGCGCATCGAGGCCGGACCGAGTGGGAAGGCAGCACTGACCTTCGAATTCGGGGCAGTGGGCGGGGTCCTATACTGGGCCATCGCGCGCTATGCAGGGCTGAGCCAGCAGATGGTGGCACACCACTTCGCTGGCGGGCGGGGGGCGGGAATGCCTCTGATCCTAGAGCTGGCAGGCTGGATGGCAGTCATGTGGGTCTACGTGATCTGGCGAGCCGGCCGAAGCGCGCACGTGCCCGAGTGGATGACAGGTGACGTGGCCGGGGAGGTCTGCATTCCCTCTGCTGTAGGCCTGTGCATAGTGCAGGCACTCCGGATCCTCCTGCCCTTCTTCGTGCCCGGGCTGTAGCGAGGCCGGTGGCGTTCTCTTTGGCCTGGGCCAACCCATCAGCTACCCCGCGGTCGCATCTGTGGAGGAGACCAGTCGACATCTCGCACACGAGGTACAAGAAGGAGAACCGGACCATGAGCGATGCGTTGGCGCGCCACAGCGATAGTGATCGCGCTACCCCTGACCTGGCAGCCTGGGATGGGGATACGGAGCGTGACTGTGGCTTCGAGACCGGCACGTTGAGCCAGAGAGGGATCTCGTATCTAGGGAGGGATAAGAACCAGGCTATCTGGACGAAGGACGGCGGCGCGGTCATGTGCGAGGACGAGGCGCTGGCGGCCTCGATTGTCTCAGTCATCGACGAGCACAGCGGTGATGACTATGCTGCGCTGGTCGGCAGACTCGAGACGGTAATCGGCGAGCGCGTACCGGGCGTCTCATGCCGCATCGACATGGGGATGTACTGTCGCGAGCCAAGGGCGGACGTCCCTGGCGAGTTGAGCGCAACTGTCGAGATCCGGTGTCGCGGTGCAGCAGGCGTGCCTGACCTGCCGGAGTCTGTTGAGCACGTCTTTCTGATCCGGGACGGTCCCAAGATCGCATCCTGGGCATCCAACATCCCTGTACTTCAGGTTGGCGACCACTGGCTTCACTCGGTCGGCGTTGGCACCGATCCGGGTTATCGGCGGCGAGGATATGGCAAAGCCGTCGTGACGGCGCTGGCCAAGCACGTTGCTGACGAAGGGGGGGCGACGATGTGGGTGTGCGAAGCGAACAACGTCGCCTCCTTCAGGCTGGCACGGTCGATCGGGTACATCGAGCACGATTGGGTGCTGAACTGGAAGGCCCCAGGATGAACCACGGCGCCAGAGGTACACCACGGACATTGCCGGGCCCAGTCGGCCGTCCGATCGCCGCTGTCTCATGACGCCGGACCCACCGTATTCGGATGGTGGTCGGCATGTCCGCCTTGAGCATCTGATGGCAAGGCCGCGTACCTTTCCTGCCACTTCGCGTTAGTACCTGGTGAAAAGGGATTTCTGCTCCGGTTGGCCCAGGGAGAGCAATGCATGGCACAAACCGAGAGGCAGCCCGATGTCGCCGGTGGCAGTGACGAGGCCGTCGATCACCTGGTTGCCGGGTTGCGAGCGAGCAACCCGCAGGCACATGCCGAGCTCTACGAGCAGTTCGGCCTAGCGATCCAGGAGTTCGCGGCGCGCAGGCTCGGCGAGACCGAACTCGCCGAAGATGTTATGGTGCAGACACTGGTCG
>JBEKKD010000340.1:0-8052 GCA_050010895.1 Armatimonadota bacterium | reverse complement strand
TGGATGCGCGTGCGACTGCTCGTGATCGCTCTGGTTCCTCCCGCCGATTTCTCGCGATTTCTGCGCGACCTGAAGGCGCGCTATACCGATGCGGAGGTCACGGCGCTTATCGGCTCATCTGAACTGCGCGTAGAGAGCGGCTCGGCCCCAGTCGGCGAGTACATGCTATGGGGGTCACTGCCCGGGCGCGCCCTGATCGCCGAGGCTCGGAGCAGGCGCTTCGATCTTCTCGTCATCCCTTACAATCGGGACTACTGCCATCGTGCCACCTACTGGAAGGCCCTTGCCGTTGCCATTGCCTCGGGAGCGCGAGGTATGCTATTCTGCGAGCAGGCCCGGCTGCCGCGGCGGGTGGTCTCCCCTGGAGCTCTGGGGCGGCCGTGGCCGAGAGCCGCGGCATTGCTTTCGGCCGTGTTCGTCCGCGGCGTCCCGCGCGTCGTAGCATATCTACTCGCCGAATCGCTGATAGCGCTTCTGGGTTCACTACTGGTGATGGTGCTGGCTGGCATCGTCGCGGCCGACGTGGCGGAGGCGGCCGCCCGGGGCTTTCGGCGCCCTGGAAGGAGCCAGACCTGCCGGCGGTAAACCTATTCGGGTTCCGTTGTGACTGAGTCCGGCACGGAGTCGAGTGTGCAGATCCTGGTAACTGGTGCTGCTGGCTTCATAGGCGGGCATGTGACCGATGGGCTGAGCGCTGCCGGCCATGATGTCATCGGCGTCGATGACCTTAGTGGAGGGGTCCGCGAGAACGTCGCTTCCCGCGCCAGATTCGTCGAACTCGACTTGCGAGATGCCGGTCGAACTGAGCGGATGGTGCAGGAGAACCCTCCCGATGTCCTGTGCCATTTGGCCGCGAATGCTCGTGAAGGCGCTTCCCAGTTCCAACCCCGGGACGTATGCGGCCGTAACCTCATGGCCTACGCCAACGTCCTTGTCCCGTGCGTGCGGGCGGGAGTGAAGAAGGTCGTTCTGTACAGCTCGATGGCAGTATACGGCGATCAGCCGCCTCCATTCGATGAGACGATGCCACGCATGCCGGTGGACATCTACGGCGTCAACAAGACGGCCATGGAGGAGATGACTGAGATCCTTGCTGACGTGCATGGATTCGCGTACACGATCGTGCGCCCGCACAACGTATTCGGCGAGCGCCAGACTCTGACGGATCCGTTTCGGAACGTGGTCGCCATCTTCATGAACCGGATCATGCGAGGCGAGCCGGTCTATATCTATGGCGATGGCCAGCAGCAGCGAGCATTCAGCTACATCCTCGACTCACTACCCGCGTTCCTGAAGGCGGCGGAGCTTCGGCCGGACCTAGATCGGGAGATCATCAATATTGGGGGCAGGCACCCGGTCGCGGTGGGGAGACTGCTCGATTTGGTGTGTTCGGCTTTCAGCGCGGATCCCGAGGTAATCCACTTGCCTGATCGGCCGCGGGAAGTCAAGAACGCTTACTGCACCTGGGAGAAGTCTGAGAGACTCCTGGGCTACGAAGAGAGATACACGCTCGAAGAGGCTATCCAGAGGATGGCGGCATGGGCCAAATCGGCTGGACCGCAGCTCTGGCGGGACGAGCAACTCGAACTCCCGAGCCAGAAAGCGCCGAGCATCTGGATGCCAAAGGCCTCGGAGGGCGCCGCGGGCAAGCCGTGAGCGCGCCCCGCGCCAGTCTGATCATCTCCTCATGGAACGGCAGACACCTGCTCGCGGCGTGCCTGCCGAGAGTGCTGATCGCAGTGGAGCAGGCCGGCGGCGACCACGAGGTGATCGTCGTCGACGACGCCAGTTCCGACGACTCGGTTGACTTCGTCCGCCGCGAGTTCCCCGAGGTTCGTCTGCTCGCTCTGGAGCGCAACGTGCGCTTCGCCGGCGCCAACAACGCGGCCGCCCGTATTGCCAAGGGCGACATCCTCATCTTTCTGAACAACGACATGCTGGTGGCCCCCGACTTCCTTCCTCCCCTCCTCCGCCATTTCGCTGATGCGGACACGTTTGCGGTGACCGCGCATATCGAGATGCCGCCGAAGCGCACGGCGGCCGGCGTGGTCCGCGAGACCGGGCTCGTCAGGGCCAAGCTCGAGAACGGCTTCCTGGTGCTGCGGCACGAGGATCCCGAGTCCGATCGAGCGGTCCCTGTCCTCTACGCCGGCGGCGGATCCAGCGCATGGCGGCGAGACAGGTTTCTGGGGTTGGGCTGCTTCGATCGCCTCTTCCGACCGTTCTACTTCGAGGACCTAGACATCTCATACCGTGGTCAGAAGGCCGGATGGAAGATTCTGTTTGAACCGATGAGCCGAGTGGTTCATCAGCATCGCCAGACGAACGCGCCACGCAACTTCCCGGCCGGTTACATCGAGCTCATGTTCCGCAAGAACAGCCTGCTGTTCATGTGGAAGGTGCTGACCGACCCGCGTCTGGTCACCGCGCACTTCCTTGCGCTCCTCGGCCTGGCAATCAAGCCCCGGTCGGATCCGCAGCTTGCATCGTCCATCTTGCGGGCCTGCGCGCAGCTGCCCGAGCTGCTTGTGGGAAAGCACGCCGCGCGACCCAGTCTGGCCGTGAGCGACCTGGAGGTGCTTCGCCGCGCGGCGCCAGAGCGGTCAGAGGAGCGGCCGATCCCTCACCCCTCGTCGCGGGAGTCAGGCGCATCTGTGCCGCTCAGAACACGACTCGTGGGGATCATGGTCGATCTGACAGCGGCCCTGCTGATTCGTCGCAGGATGACTGGGCCGTGGGGGCTCGATCCGCGGGAGCCCCCCCATTCGACGCTCGTGATCCGATCCGGCTCGGCATCTCAGGTGCGGGATGCCGTGTCGCAGATCCGCGCTCGTTACCCCGCGGTGGAGGTGACGGTCCTCGCACCGGAGTCGCTTGTAACCGAGACGGCACAGGCGACCGGAGAGGTCATCATGCCGGCTCCTGGTGCCGCGGTGGTGAGCTACCAAGTGAACCGGAGCATCGCATCCGAGCTGCGCCGAAGAAGGTTCGACACCATCGTCCTCGCCGGGGACGGCAGCCGGCGCGCTGAGATGCTCGCTCTGCTTGCAGGGCCGGCCAGGTGTGTGGTGGTCCGCGACGATGGCAGCGCGCACGTATTCGGTATCGCGCTCTACAGGCCGGCCGCACTCGTGCTACTGCTGACATGGGGAATGGTCGAGAGGGTGACTGTGGCGTTGTGGCTCACCCTAACGTGGGCAACTCTACAGGGGGAGGGCGCGGTGTGGGCGCTGCGCCGCCTCATCTCGCCAGGAAACAGGGGCATCGGTGCGCGCAACCCTGATCATAGCTAACTACAATGGGCGTGAACTCCTGACGCGCTCGGTGCCGGCTGTGCTGGAGGCCGCGCGCCGCGCCGGCGACCACACGGTTGTCGTCGCAGATGATGGCAGCACAGACGACAGCGTTTGCTACCTGGCGACGAGCTTTCCCGACGTGCGCGTCCTTGCGTTCCCGCACCGGGGTTTTGGAGAGACGTGCAACGCCGCCGTGGCCGCTGCCACAACGGAGGCTGCGGTTCTGCTCAACAGCGATGTCACGGTCTCTCCTGATTTCCTGACTCCCCTGATCGAGGGCCTGTCAACCTCTGACGTGTTCGCCGCCGGGTGCAAGTTCCTCAATCCCGACGGCTCGCTCACTGGCACGCTCGGCAACCGCACCTCGTGTCAATGGCTTCGAGGGATGCTGCAGGTGCGCCACGAAACCGATCCGTCGCGGCTGACGGAAACGTGCCCGCAGCTCTATGCGAACGGCGGCGCAATGGCCGTCTCGCGGGAGAGGTGGCTCTCCCTCGGCGGATTCGATCCCCTCTACCGGCCATTCTATTGGGAAGACACTGACATCGGCTATCGCGCGTGGGGCCGCGGGTGGCGCGTGCTGTACGAACCAGGGAGCGTGGTATTTCACGACCAGGGAAGCACCGTGAAGAGATTTCACGAGCGCCGATACGTCGAACTGATGTCAGCGAGGAATGCGGTGCTCTTCACCTGGAAGAACCTGCTCGACCCACTCCTTTTCAGGCGCACACTGGCGGCCCAGGCACGGTGGGCGGGAGATGACGTCTTGATCGGCGGATTGCCACCTCGCACAGGGGCGCTTCTGGCAGCGCTGCGCCGACTGCCTGAGGCTGCACGCGCCCGCAGGCGCGAGCAGCGCGAGCGCGTAGTCTCCGATGTCGAAATCCTCGCCACCTGTGGGGTTGCGCCGTGAGCAAGAGCAGCTCAGTCGCTATTATCCTCTCATTCGCTCGCCAGGGCGAAGATGATGCCATCTGCCAGGCGGTAGACTGGGTGCGCGAGGAGTTTCCTGACGCGCACCTCGCTGCGTTCGGCACTCCTGTCTCGGCCCCGGTCTTTCTCAGCCTGGGGATTGGCGATGTTATGGTGCGTGGCGGCGAGCGCGGAACGCGCGACGTGCTCCGCGAGGCGAAGGCGCGCCGGCCGCGAGTGGCAGCGATCATCTACTCCGGCCCAGGCACGGGGGGCCACCTGAAACTGGAGATGCTCGCGCTATCGGTGCCGGTAAGACACATATACCGCGTCGTCCCCGGCGAGGCCGTCTGCACGGCGTCGCGCGCGCGACTCGCGCTCGCGGTAGTCGGCAAGATCCTTCAGACCGGCGCCTGTCTGATCGTGGCCGGGCTAGCGTGCGGAGTCGCGTGGGTGTGGCTGAGACTCGCCCAACTGCTGACGGGGGACGGCCGTGCACGTCGGACTTGATGCCCGGGCTCTGGTTTCCGACGTGAAGTCCGGCGTCGAGTATTATGTCACGAATCTCGTCCTCGCCCTGTCTCGGCTGGATGATGCGCCACAGATCATCGCCTACGTCGATCGGCCCATCGAGGATCCGGAGATCGCGGAAGCGGCATCCTCCGGGCCAGTGACGACGCGTGTTATCCGATCGCGCCGCGGGTGGCTGCGCGCGGCGCTACCCTGGAGGCTGTGGCGAGACAAGGTGGACCTCGTCCACTTTCCGAGCACGATCATGCCACCGATACTCCCCTGTCCTGCGGTTGTGACCGTCCACGACCTCGCCTGGATGCACTATCCGGAGACGTACGCCAAGGACGACCTGGCGATGCAGGGGCTTGCTATCCTTAGCGCGTTCCGGGCGGCGCATATCATCACCGTCTCCGAGAGCACAGCGCGCGACCACTCGGGGTCTCCCCTCGTTTTTCGCCTGACGGGCCTCGGCTTGGCCCGGCGAGTTTTGCGGGTGCCGAGGGACTCGCGGGCGGCTATGTCCTCTACACGGGCAACCTGCAACCGCGGAAGAACCTGCTGCGCCTGCTCGCAGCGTACGCGAGGCTCTGCAGCCAGGAGCGCGTACCTCCGCTCGTGCTCGCGGGCGCACTGTCGCCTCACGCGGCGGAACTGAGAGCGGCCGCGGGCAAGCTTGGCATCGAACGTCGTGTGCTGTTCCCCGGGTACATTCCCGACCGTCAGTTGCCGGCCTTGTATCGCAGCGCGACGGTGTTCGTTTACCCGTCTCTGTACGAGGGCTTCGGCCTGCAGGTGCTGGAGGCGATGGCATCGGGCGTGCCGGTCGTCACGTCTGGTACCTCGGCCATGCCGGAAGTAGCCGACGACGCCGCCATTCTGGTAGACCCGGAGAGCGTGGGCCGCCTGGCGTGGGCGATTTCTCTCCTGCTAACGGACACCGAACTGCGAGCCACCATGGTTCGGCGCGGCCTGGCCCGCAGCCGCCAGTTCACCTGGGAGGAAACAGCGCGCAGGACGGCAGCGGTCTACCGCCTCGTGGCTGAGCGGAAACTGCGCCAATGAACGTTTCGGCTGAAACTTTCGCAGCCCCTGCGACGTATCCAGGAGTGGCGGAGACGGCGAATGACCCGGGCTGACGTCTCACGAGATGAAGCCGATTTAGTCCGGCTCTGCCTCGCGGGCGATAAGGATGCCTTCGATGGGCTGATCTCACGCCACTATCGTGGGATTCACAACATGATCTACCGAATGCTGGGGAACTCCGAAGATGCCGCCGATCTGACTCAGGAGACCTTCCTGAGGGCTTACACGCGGCTGGAGACTTTCCAGACCGGTCGATCATTCACCGCCTGGATCCGGCGCATCGCCGCCAACCTCAGCATCGATCATCTGCGCCGTCGAGGGGAGCCAGCGGCGTCGCTAGACGAGCGGTTGGAGGCCGGGATCGAGCAGGCTGACGAGAAGCCGGGCAGCTCTCCGGAACACCGAATGGAGATTGCCGAAGATTCGCGTCGGATTCTGGCCGCCGTTCAGAAGCTGCCGCCCAAGCAGAGGGCGGTGCTGATCATGAGGCATATCGAAGGCATGACGCTTGACGAGATCGCGGCGGCGCTGCGCTGGCCGCTCGGAACAGTGAAGGTGAACCTCTTCCGCGGACGGCAGGCGGTGAGGGAGATGGTGGGTGATCTATGAGCTTGCGTAACAGGACGTGCGCACGAGTGCAGGAGCTGCTCGAAGCCTACTATGAGGATGCTCTGGCGCCTCGGGAATCGACGGCTGTCAGCCTGCATCTTCAGGCGTGCCCGTCGTGCGTCTATGAACTAGCGCAGATCGAGAGAATCGCGCTGGCGCTCGAGGCAGTGCCGCGTGCTGAGCCGCAGGCCGATCTTTCCCGGCGGATATCCACGATGGTCTTGGCGCTGCCGGCGCCGGCCAGCAGCCGCCGTCTGGTAGCCGGCTGGCGGCGGGTGGAGGTGATAGCAGCCGCCTCGGTGGTTCTGCTAGGGATCTGGCGCTATGCACTACCGCTGCTGCTCTCAAATGAGGCCGCGAGGGTGCCGATCATCAGCTGGCTCCACGCTGGCGCTCAATTCGTGATGACCCGGATGGCGGCGCTGTCTGTGGTCGGAGAGAACTTGTGGGCCGCACTTCAGGGGGTATCCGGCGCTCTCGGCCTGGCAGCCGCCAAGGTAGCGCCGATTCTGGGTCTGTACGCGATCGCGGAGATAGCCTTTATCATCGCTGTCGTTCTTGTAGGGCCGCGCGCCCATCGGCTGCGATCGGCTTCATTGAGTATGCTGGTGTAAAGGAGGCAGACCGTGCGTGGACCTTGTGGCGCAGCTCTGAGATCGCTCCCGGTGTTGCGGGCAGGTAGGGCATGCATGCTCGTATGTGCTCTTCTGCTCGCCCAACTCCCTGTGCTAGCGGCTGATGTCATTGACCTGAGCGGCGCCTGGAAGTTTAAGGCCGACTGGGCCGAGAACGGGCTCGCAGCAGGCTGGCAGAAGACGGAATTCGACGACTCTGCGTGGCGCGACATCCTCGTCCCAGGGAACTGGGAGGACCAGGGCGTCAAAACGAACAACCCCCGCTGGCCGGCAGGCGGCCCGGACGACGGTTACAATGGCTATGCGTGGTACCGGCGCCATGTCCAGCTTCCCGCGGATTGGGGTCAGACCAAGGTCACCCTGCGGATCGGGGCGATCGATGATATGGACTGGACGTACATCAACGGTCAGCTCGTCGGGTCGACGACCGGCGAGCGCTCAGATGATGAGGAGCGAGAGTACGCGGTCGCCCCCGGCGTACTCAAGCCCGGAGCCGATAACGTCATCGCCATCCGAGTGTTGGATATCAAGGGCGTGGGCGGCATCGTCAAGAAGCCCGTGGAGATCGAGCGAGAAGCGCCTGCGCCGGTCGCTGCGCCCGAGGCGCCGGAAGCGCCTGAGGCGCCCTCCCCAGCCACCCGCGAGAACCGCGGGGATATGGTCCAGGTATTCGGCAGCGTTACGGTGCCAAAAGGAACGAAGGTACAGGGGGACGCCGTTGCCGTGGGTGGATCCGTTGAGGTTCGCGGCTACGTCACCGGAGATGTGGTGGCCGTTGGCGGCTCCGTGCGGCTGATGCCCGATAGCCGTGTGGACGGCGATGTCACCGCAGTGGGAGGCAGCGTCAGCCGAGACGAGAGCGCAACCGTGAAGGGCGGCGTGACCCAGGTAACGCTGTTCCCGTGGGCGATGCCCGGGCTGGGGTTTCTCGCCTGGCCCTTCGCGTTCGGTCACTTCTCCGCGCTGAACGATTTCCTGAGGCGGCTGATCTCGTGGGGCATCCT
>JBEKKD010000339.1:0-5231 GCA_050010895.1 Armatimonadota bacterium | reverse complement strand
GGTCGCGCCGAGCGCAGAGGCAGTCGCTGCGATCGAGCGCGTGCTTGATGCCCATCATTGTGATTACGTGCTTGGCAAGACGTGGACGACAGATGCCTTCTACCGAGAGACACCGGGGAAAGCGAAACTCCGCCAGTCGGAAGGTTGCCTCACTGTTGAGATGGAGGCAGCCGCCTTCTTCGCAGTGGCCAAGTTTCGGGGAGTAGTGTTCGGACAGATGCTGTACGCAGGAGACGACGTCAGCGGCCCTGAGTGGGATGACCGCCACTGGCACGGCCGGACTTCAGCACGCGAAGCACTGTTCTGGCTGGCCGCGGAGTCCTGCCTCCTCCTTTGAGCCGCAACCAGCCTTGATCGCGTCCGAGACGGATGATCCCCGAGTTGACGCGCAGGTTGGGGTGGCCGGGACGAGGGATGGCGAACAGGATAGCAGTTGGCGCACCCGCAGAGGAGGGCACGCGATGATCGTCGAGCTGAGGGAATTGAGCCTGGACTATGGCATGGACGTGTTCGAGATGATCAGGGAGATCGGCCCTGGAGAGAACGGCTTTGCGAATTCAGGCCACGACATCCAGTACGAAGACTTCGCCGAGCACCTACAGGGTCAGTCCAACATGGCTCGCGGATGATAAAATCAGGAGAGTTGGTAGCCCCGGCGGGGTTTTGACACTCGTAACTTCCACAGATCCAGTGCGGGTGATGAGCCTCCAGGGGCGTCCATACGCCCACCGCGACCTTGTCGACGAGCGGCACAGGGCCTCAGCGCTCGCCTAGGCGCCCTGGAGCCCAGCGGCCGCGGACAACCCGGCTGGCGCGCTCAGGTCCTCTGATCGTCGCCCTTGCCCCTGGCGACAAGGCCGAGTCGCTCCCCTTCGTGGCCCATCACCCCATCATCGAACCGGCGCTCATCCCTTCTGGACGCGCCAATCAGCTACTGGACAGCACGCCATCAGTCAGAGCACCCGGATGGGATTATTCGGGAGCACAGGTCTCATTGGCACTTAGCAACCACAGCAGGTCGGGCGGCGGACCGGGCCGAATCCCAAAGAGTTGATGGGCATTTGCATCCGCACGCCGCGCGCCGGAAGGAGACAGTTGCCGTGCCGCGACCGCGGGCTTTGGGTCGAGTCGCAGAGCTACGAGCTGTCGGACTGGAGTCGCTGCCGCGCTCTTCGGGTGGGGTGACGCGACGGGCTGTCGTCGCCGCCTTGCTGCTGCTCGCCCTTCTCCTGCCCGTCTCCTTCTACGTCTCCATCGTCTGGAACAACCAATACTTCACCTCCGGCGTCCCGGCCTCGGCTCAGGTCACGCTGCTCTTCCTGCTGGCCGCGGCGATGGTCCTCCCGCTCTTTCGGCGCGCTGGCTTCACCCGCCGTGAACTGCTGGTCATCTACTGCGTGCTGCTCGTCGCCGCGCCCGTGGTAAGCATCGGCATCCTCTTCCTGGTACTCCCCAAGATCGTCGTCTACTACTACCTGGCCCGCGCCAACCCCACGTGGGAAACCATCTTCCTCCACTACGTTCCGCCGTGGTACGCCCCCAGCGATGTCGGTGCCGTCGAAAGCTTCTTCGTGGGCAAGGCGCGCGTCCCGTGGTCGCTCTGGCAGGTGCCGCTCGCCGCTTGGCTCTCCTTCCTGGTGGCCCTCTTCACCGCCGCCACCTGCCTGCTCAGCCTGCTGCAGCGGCAGTGGATCACGCACGAGCGGCTCAGCTTCCCCATCGCGCAGATCCCCCTCGACATGCTCCGCGACGGCGCGGCCGCCGACGGGGACGCGGGCCGCCTCTCCGCCGCGCCTGCCCTCTGGCTGGGCCTGGGCGCATCCTTCCTCCTCAGTTTCCTGAGTTCGCTCTCCGCGAAGGTGCCAGCCATTCCGGCCATTCCGCTGAATGGAGTGGAGATCATCCCCTGGCAGAAAGTGGGCCCGCTCGCCGGGCTGGGGGCCTTCGATCTCATGCTCTCGCCCTGGCTCATCGGGCTCGCCTATCTGGTCCCGAAGGAACTCTCTTTCTCCTGCTGGTTCTTCTGGCTGGTACGGCTCGCGCTGCACGTGGCCGCCATCACGGCCGGCGCGGCCCCGCAGCGTCCCGAAGAATGGTGGAGTGCCAGCTTCCCCGCGCCCTACTTCCAGGGCACCGGTGCGGTGCTCGCCCTCGGGGTATGGACTCTGTGGACGGCCCGTCGCCATCTCGTGCGGGCCGCACGGGGGGCGGTCGGTCTCGACCCGGGGGCCGGCCAAGAGGACCCCATTGCTCCCCGCTGGGCGCTCCTGGGGTTCGTCGTCTCCTTCGCGTGGATGATCGGTTTCTGTCTGCTTTCCGGGTGTCGACTGCTGTTCGCGCTGCTGCTCATCACCCTCATTCTGCTCTACTACATGGCGTGGGCGCGCCTGCGCGCAGAGACCGGGCTCGGGTTCTTGGCCTTCCCCACAGAGGTCTTCGACGTAATCATCACGCCCCTCGGCAGCGCCCGCTGGCGCCCGAGCGAGATCGTTACCCTGTTCTCCAGCCGCTGGGTCGGCGAATCCGGTGAGGGATCGTCCATGGATACTGTCACCGCGAACCTCATGGACGCCTTCAAGATCGCCGATACGGCCCATATCCCTAAGCGGCGGCTCACCCGCGTCATCGTCGCCGCCTTCCTGCTCGCGGTCGCGCTGGGGGTGGTCATCATGCTGGTGGGCATCTATCACTTCGGATATTACGGGACGAAAGCCGGCGCCGCCCCCGATTACCCCTCCTTGCAGACCCGCTGGGACCCCATCGCCATCGCCGAGAATATCGCCAACCCCTCACCCACCAATGCGGGCGCCCTCTTCGCCATCGTCGCGGGGGCCGCGGTGACAGTGCTGCTGGGGCTCCTCCGCCTTCGCTTCGTGTGGTGGCCTTTCCACCCGATTGGCTATCTGGCCGCCAACTGCTGGGGATGGAACCTGTACTCCGTGCCGTTCTTCCTCGGCTGGGCCGCGAAAGGACTGAGCATCCGCTACGGCGGGCTTCGACTCTACCGGACGTTCATGCCGGTGGCGGTAGGCCTCATCATCGGCAGCATGCTCAACAGCGCCCTCTGGTCCATGGTCACGTTCGTAAGCCAGGGCCACTTCTAGCCCAAGTTCCGCAGTTGTGAAGGTGTAGCGCACGGCAGGGGTATCAGAAGCGATTTTCGCCCCGTCTTTTCAGCTACACTTCGTGCGTTTTGAGGTGTGTCAGCAGCATCACCCCCAGCCGTTGGAGCAGGATCGCTTGGTGCTTCGTCGGCTCCGTCACACACCGCCGCCGTAGTGCGGGACCACCTCGCGTCGGCAGCACCACGTCCACTGTTCGGATCTGCGCGAGCTCCTCGAAGATCTATCGAGACTCATCCCCCAGCCCCGCCTATTGGCAGAGCTCTCCCAGCGCCTTCCACAGCACATAAGCGAGGAAGCACACCAGCATGTGCGCCTCCGTCCTGCTCTGTCACATTCACGCGTACCGCCATGCTGCCGACCGTTCGAGTCAGAGGCAGTCCGCGCCACCCAAGGAGTGTCCCAAGCCTACTCAATGCACCAGGGATCCCCCGAGCAGATCAGGCGCTAGTGGTCGTCAGCTGCTCGATCTCCTCACCCAACTGCCCCTTCGCGCGCTCTAGCTCGTCGGGGTCCTTGGTCCAGTGCCGCCAGTCGCGGCCGACAGTGCGCGCCACCTCGAGTGCCCGCCGCTCCTGCCCAAGACGCTTGAGCATCTCGACATACTCATAGTCATCCATACCGTCGCGCACCCACTTCAGCCGCATGGATGCGACTACACCTTCCAGGCCGACCTGCTCTCCCGGGTACACCAGGTGTCCCTCGCCGGGGTAAGTGTGCGGCTCGTACCGGGCGTCATTGAGCCCATAGATCGGCGCCTTGCTCCATGGATCGTCTTTCGACCAGAGGTCGGCCGCCCAGTAGAGGTACCCGGTGAGGCCTAGGCTCTGGTTGATGAAGCCGTGCAGGATTCGGTAGTTGATGGGCTCGAAGTCGATCTCCCATTTGGGGGAGTAGTCGTCTTGGACCAGCGCCGTGTACGACCAAACCGTATCCCCCTTTGCCAGCACCTGAGCAATCGCCTCTGGATCGCTGTCATACATCACGGGGAGCAGCACCCAGATGTCAACCGCTGAACGCCCGCTCCCCGAGCCATCGTCGACCAAGTCGGGCACAGGCATGATCGTTATCAGGTTCGGGATCTTCGCCTCATGGAGATTGCGTGCCCATCCCTTGATCCGTTCGTGGAGCTCCGGGCTTCCCCCGATCTCATCCGCGGTGTAGTTGTAGAGGAGGAGGTCCTGCTGATGGAGGCCGGCGCGGGTCCGGATCTCATCCACTGTCGGCGCCTCGCTCATCTCCCGACGACTGTAAGATCCACCGCTGCGGAAGCCCAGGTTCGTGCAGTTCAGGCCGGACTGGTCGATGAGTTCCCGTTCGTGAGGCGGGTCCACGTGATAGGGCATGACCTTGTGACGCAGCAACTCCTCGACCGCGGCTCGGTTAGAGCCGCTCCTGAGTCCGAAGGCCGTGTACTGCGATGGGCGAAGAGGGAGATCGAAGTTCCACACCCGCAGACGCAGCTCGATCTCCGCGCTGCCCTGGTCGCTGCTCACAGTGAAGCTCCCACAGTACTCACCGGGCGCTGTCTCGCGGGGCACACCCACATCGACCCAGATCGGCTGGTTCTCCCCCACGCCCAGATCGAAGGGTGCCGCCGTCAGCGCCGCTCCGGAGAGGGGCTCCCCGGTCTTCGGATGGTGGAACGGGATGAGTGCGTCCGGATAGGTCCCCGGGCCCAGCGGCTCCACCGGGCCTCCCCGTTTCGGGCTTCCGTGGGAGACCGTGACATACTGCTCCCTGTAGAGAGAGATTCGCTCCCTCGCGATGCGATCGCCAGCGGCGCTCACCAGCTCCGGGCGCGTTACGTTGACCGTCGTCAGGTCACCCCCCAAGGCACGCACAACGATCTGAAAGGACTCCGACTCCCCCCGTGCTGCGCGGAGCTGCGCCCGCGTCTCGTCCCGCGGGCGCTCCTGTCGGCTGATCCGCTCGAGGCTGCGAGCGACCCACACGATCGGTTTCACAGGTCTACCTCCTCCACGCGAAGATCTAGCCTGCATTATTCATGAGGGTGAGTGAAGGAGTGGTTGAAGGCGCTTTCGGATGGGCGCGAGGGGAGGCGGGCGGTAGATTCACCGCGATTCTCCGAGGGGGAGTGCGCAACGG
>JBEKKD010000338.1:0-5664 GCA_050010895.1 Armatimonadota bacterium | reverse complement strand
CAATCGGGTTGACGTCGTTAGCGAGGGGCCGGAGGTACAGGATGTGCCGGTAGAACCTCGTGAGGCGTCCCTGGTAGGCGGCTGTCGCGTCGCCAAGAGCAGAGTGACAGTAGTCTGTTGTCTGGAACTGCAGGATCCTGCCTTTGGCGTTCCAGTCGCGAATCTGCTGGCCCTCACCGTCCGCGCCGATCGAGTTAGCGGCCTTCGTCTGCCACGTCCAACCGCGGTGGTGTGGACTGCCATAGTATGGGTAGTAGCCGGACGAAATCGCCAGCGGCTCCCCAAAGGCGTGCAAGACGAATGCGTTCTGGTCCGCATAGGAGTGGCTGATCGAGCCATAGGGCGAACTGCGCATCAGCACTTCCACGTTCTTCTCGCCGTCCGACAGGTAGTCGTGCATGCAGGCCAGCCCGACGTCGTTGAAGCATCGGCCCTGAGGCAGATCATCGGGCGTCTTCGCCGCGATTTCCTGGCCGTAGTCCAAGAACGCCAGCAACCCGTGCGGCCGGTGCTTCAGTTGGTCGGCATACCACCTGAAGTAGGGGTTGTGGAACGTCACCGCCAGGCCCCACATGTCATCGGCACCATTGTCAACTGCGTCTGAATCGTCTCCGAAGGGTGACATCTTGCTGTACGGAGGGTTGCCGTAGAGCTCGAAGTAACCGGTGTTGCGAAGCCATTCCCGCTGGTTGATGGGCCCACCGGTGGCCTGCTCGATGTACCGGAAGTCCCGCAGCCAGTCGGTGATGCACCATCCCCAGTAGCCCGGCCCCTCGCTCCAGCCGCCGTCTGCCCCGCCGTAGGGCGGGAAGAAGGGCGACCACATCAGCATCAGACAGTACTCGAGCCATTCCTCGACGTCAAGCTCTCCCGCCATAGCGATGCACGCCTCGGTCAAGTGGGGGAGGTAGGAGCCCATGGCATGGCTGTCGAACGGGTTCACCTCGAACGGCAGCAGTTTGAGGGCCAGATAGAGCTGGTGCATCCGGACGGCGCAGCAACGGCGAACCACCTGTCGGTCTTGCTCGTCCAGGAGGGGGTAGATGTAGTCGTAGGTGGTCGCCATCTGCGCGACCAGCTCTTTGCCCGGCTCATCGTTGTTCCCCAGGCTGGTGCTGCCATTCGGGTCCCAGGAGGCGATGTGCATCAGGCGCCGCTTCGCCTCCCGTCCGTACTTCTCGTCTTCAGTGACAAGGTACAGCTCCGCGCAGTCCACCATGGGACCAGCGAAACAGCGCGTTTCGTTCATCACCTTCACGAAGACTGGCCCCCAGCCGGGGCCGCTGGTGTCGGCCGGCACGAACTCGGGCTCGGGCAGAAGCTTCTCGCCCACATGCGGGCCGCAATCCCGCTTCATCCTGTCCACTTCAGCCTCCAACGAAGTGCGCCCCAACTCCCGAAAGCGCTCGACGCTTTCGGGGGTCACCAGTATTCGTGGCTGTATCCCGCTGATGCGCGCGATGACCTGCTTCACGTCCGGAAAGGGGATGGCCGTCGCGTCCGGCCGGATCGAGAACGCGCGTGTCTTGCCGAAGACGATCCCGCCTGGAGTGCCCGCGTCCACGCCGTAGCGCCAGTGCCACGTTCCGGCCGGCAGCGGCCGGTTCAGCACATGCATCGTCACTGGACGCACGGTGTACCGTATGGTCGCCGGACCCCGATAGGGCATCACGCCATGCTCGGTTCGCACCTCACTCGTCTTCTTCACAGTGACCGTAGACTGGTCTTGGAACTCCAGATCCTGTGAGTACTCCAGGATATACTCCGTGGCCCCTTCCACCGGCAGCCAGACGAACACCGGAGGGTTGGTGTCCAACTGCTGCCCATCAGCGGGGGCGCGCTGCACCTCCGATTCTCCCGATGGGCGATTGAGAGCGATCGAGACATCCTGTGGCGCCATCACAACCTCCTGGGTCTGCACCGGCTGAGTCACTGCGGCCGCGCAAGGATTCTTGAGAACGGCAACGGCGAGGATGAGCAGTCCGCACGGGAAACGATCGTTTCGCATTATCCACCTACCAGCCTCCTGTAGTCGATGATTCCGTTGATCAGTCCGAGAGCGCCGCCGGTGATGAACTCACCCAGTACCAGCCCGAGAAAACCGGGACGCAACGTTCGATAAAGGCGAAGGCCGCCATAGCGTTTGATCTGGCTCGTCACCAGCCAACCGATGAACGCACAGGCCCAGAGCGAGTTGTTGGTGGCCCAACCATTGGCGATGACGAATCCGACCGGGCTGACGGGCCACCATGTCACTTGTGTATGACCCCAGACCAGACCGGCCATGACGCCGGCCCCAATGAGCACCGCCACTCGCAGCCAGTTGTTTGGTGCTTCCGGGGTCCGTAGGCTGGAGTCGACCTCGTCGAATGCCAGCCGGCCGATGGTGGTATACCATGGGTCAATGCTCCACGCGCCGAAGTGATACATTCTCACCAGCATCGCGGGCGTGCCTGTGAGCAGCACAACCGCAACGGCCACAGCGACTGCCCATGTCAGTCCGCGCCCTCCAATCCGGCCGACGTGCGCCAGCTTGAACGCATTCATCATCTGCGGCATCGCGCGATCGCCCGGGGTCTCGTTCATGAAGATGCCGGTGATGTAGGCCAACATCACGAGCGACGTCGGCCCGAAGGCCTGGCTGCCGAGCATGGTCAACGGCAACCGGCCATCGACCCCATAGAGACTGGTATGAACCCACAGCACCCCGGCAGCAGCAACCAGCCTCGATATCACCAGCACCACCGAATAGGAAGTTGCCATCAGCAGTAGCGAAGCCCACCACGACATACCCGCCCGCGTAGTGAACGCGAGGATGAACGCGTTGGACGCCAAGAAGCCCAGCACGGCGGCTCGTGCTGAGAGCGGCGCGAGCGGATCGGCGGCTTTTCGCGTTCGGCGCACCAGACTCAGGGCCGCAGCCTTGACAGATCCCCAAGACCCCAATATCACCGCAAAGCTCAGCGCGACCAGGCCTCCCGTTTCCTCGAACTCGATGAACCTGGACGGGTTGACGGCCTCGCCCATCGCGCCAGGGACGGCGCCAGAAGCCGCCCACATCAGTAGCTGAAGCCGGCTGAGCACATAGAAGAACCAGATACTCAAGGACGTCTCGGTTGGGATCAGACACATCACGCCAAACACGGCCCAGTTCAACCCGACGCGAACGCCTTGCAGCACGCTCCATGGCAGTCCTAGCCCGACAAGGTTCGTGCCAACATTGTAGATGGGAAACGTATCAGGGGCGGGCAGATTGGGGAAGTAGCGCTGAACCCACGCCAGCAATACCATAGCCGAAGGGATGGCAAAGCCGGTCCAGAAGATGCGATTCTGTATCAGCCCCGAACTCACGGTGGGCTTGCCGCCATCTCCCGTGATGGCGAGAGGGACGTCGGCGAGAGGGAAACTCAGTCGCTGCCGCTCGATCCAGTCCTTGCGAAGCAGGGAGCCAAGGCAGTACGTGGCAGCCATCAGCGCGGCCGCGAACGCCAGCCACGCCGAGGCCGGCTGTAGCCAGGCGGCCCAGGGGATCGCGCGACCTTCCGGCAATCCCTGCCAGAACCAATCAACCGCCTCCGGACTACCAACGCGGAGCCATGGCGGAATGTGCGGCCAGATGAGAGCGCGCCAGCCATTCTCCGGCGTTGCCATATAAAACGGGTAGGTGGTCTGAATCACGAGGAACAGCCCCCCGCCCATTTCCTGCCATCCCACGGAGACGATGAGCATGAGGTAGACTACCAGCACCTCGCTTCGCGTTAGCGCACGCGCGGGTGACCTCCTCGCGATGACGGTGTTCACCAGGACGAGCATGAACAGCGCGAACACGGGGCCGCTCAGAAGCGAACCGCTTCCCACCCAATGAATGAAGGGATTCGTGATTGAGAACAGCGTCGCCGCGCCTGCGCCGATCAAGACCGCGCGCAGAGTCACGGGGTGCACCACCTTGTCAGGTTTCGCTCCCGCCGGACTGGCGTTGCCAAGCGATTCTTGGATGATCTCGGGCACCTCTGTGGATTGCTCGACTCCGGCGCCACGAAGCGGAGGACGGGCAGCCCGGGAGGCGACCCGTCCGTGCGCTCAGTCCTGACAAGACACTTGGCGGCGTAGTCCGGGAATCACCGACGGCATCACCAGTCGGGGCAGTTTACGACGTTGTTGTAGCTTCCAATGCCTGCCATCTTCCCGTCGTGCCACGAGCCGGTCGCACAGTCCTGGTGCGGCGACTCTGCGAGAAACGCGTCGGCATTCCACCACGCGGCATGTCCGTCCGCGAAGCCGATGTTGCTGCCGCCCAAGTGGCGGGTTCGGGTCCGCCGGAATGACGCGTCCGTCCACCACTGCTTGAGATGGGGCGCATCCACGCCACACTGTTGACTAAATGAACAATTCACCCAGTCCGAGCCGCATCCCCAGAGATGGCACGCCGTATAGACCATACGCATCGGACTGCTGATCTGCGTGGTCACCGTCGCATCACCACACACGACGAAGTAGGACGGGTCGTCCACCTGGGACATCTTCATCTCGTAGTTGAGCGGCTCAGTCGTGCCAATGCTGCCCTCAAACGCGCCCTGTGTCGCGCTGTAGGCATTGCCGCTCTCGGTCTGCAGGCCGGAGTTGGCGAACTGGAACTGAGTCGCCGAGTCGGTGATCGATCCCCCCCACCCCGACGGGTAGTAGGCATAGCATGCATACTGGAAGGTCGAGCCGTCCCAACCTGACCAGGGGTGGTTGACCTCCCACCAGAGCCACCCATGGCTACCTCCTGGGTCGAAAGCAATGAAGTGGCTCTCCAGCCAGCTGGCGCTGGGGCACCGCCAGACGTCGCGGTTCTTCACATACTCGTCAAGCACAACCGGCCAGCGCAGATAGGGATTGCAGTTGTCCACATCCCCACAGTCAGACCCTGGGCTGTTCCCGTTCGCCGCAGGAACCCAGTAGATCGCTTCAGCATTGTGCTCCTTTGGCGGGAATCGGTCATAGTCAGTTAGGTACATCTGGAAGGCGGTGGCGATGTTCTTCACATTCGCCAGGCACTGAATCTTGCGTGCTGATTCGCGCGCCCGCGCGAACACGGGGAACAACATTGCGGCGAGGATCGCAATAATCGCGATCACGACGAGCAACTCAATCAGCGTGAAACCACGTCGTCGTCCCATGTCCCGTCTCCTTTCATTCCGGCAACGAGCAACTCAATCAGCGTGAAACCACGTCGTCGTCCCATGTCCCGTCTCCTTTCATTCCGGCAAGTCTCACAGCGCATTCCCGCAGCATCGTCGATGCGTGGCGCTGTCTCACCTCCTTCCCGATCCGCTGCTCGGGGCCCAATAGCAGACGATCCCAGTTCTCCATCGCTCTCAGCAAGCCGGACGGCACGCTATGATGCTTCTCGTCCCGCCTGCATGGACCACCAATAAAATCGTACGTTGCTGGTGGGCACCTGTCATTGTATAGAGCGCCTGCAGTGGTGTAGAATTGGCCTATGGACATCCACGGACGGCAGCCCCGCGAATGGCAGGAACAAGTCGCGCAAGCGACCCAGTACGAGCAGCACCTGACGGATGATAATCCCCTGGTGGCGGACGTGCTCCGCATCCCGGGGCCGGACGGGCTGTTCCTCGACGTGCACGGCAGCATCGAAGTGGGTGTTCAGCTCGGCGG
>JBEKKD010000337.1:0-5248 GCA_050010895.1 Armatimonadota bacterium | reverse complement strand
CACTGGACAGCACCCTGGAGATCATCCGCATCCTCGCCGCCGGAAAGCGATCCCAGCAGGAGGGCGGCATCAAGCTTCCGGTTGCCGCTTGAGAAACTGACCCGGCCGATCGTCGTTGTCGATCAACGGTGGAACCGCGTAGTGTTCCAGAACCTATCTGAGGGTTCCTTCGGCAGGTGCAGTGCGGGACTTGCCATCTCGCGCGTGGTTGGTTGGCCAGGTTTCGGACGGCTCGCGTGTCGGCAGGGTCTGCCATGATGAGCCCACAACGCCACGCCGGGCGCGCAGGTACGGCACCAAGTGGTGTAGCGGACCCAGGTGTAGAGGTTACTCCGCGGTGGAACCGCGTAACCGGTGAGTTGCGTCGGGGACAGGCCAGGGCAGGCGTGCTGAGGTAAGGTCTGTGGGGGAGACAGTAATCCCTGGGATGTACGTTAGTGGATGAGTGTCTGGACGGGCAGGCCGGCGGGCAGGCCAGCAGGATTATGATGGGCAGGGTAGTGTCGGCCCGGTTGCCCCGTCAGATGCTGTTCAGAGGCCGACCTAGAGAGAATGCCCGCACCCTCGTCTGCGCCTCGGTGGCGGCGAGGATCGCCGGACGGTGCTCACGGCAGGACCGGCAGGTTGGCAGTGGGAAGTCCATGAGAGCTGTGCTATCGCCTGCCCGTAGCCCAGCCGCTTTGAGTCACTGCGAACGGAAGGAGCAGAGAGATGGCCGCGCCCGAGTTCTATCGCACAAGCTTGTCCGCAGTGGAGGAGATGTTGCCGAGGCTCACGCGCGGGATAGTCAGCGAGATCGGCCGTTCGGCCGGCGGCCGGCCCATTCGGGCTGTTGCCTACGGCGAGTTCGAGCCGATGGAGCGCACCGCGAACCTGTCAGCCGCGCTCGCGGCGAAACGCCCCGATGCCTTCTTCGGAAGTGAGGCGCGCAAGAAGCAGGTGATGCTGATCACCTCCGCCATCCACGGAGGCGAGATGGAGAGCATCGCCGCCGTGCTCAACCTGATGAGCCTGATGGAGACGGGGAGCGACCTCAAGGGCCAGTCCTGGCCGAACCTGGTGGCCGCGGCCGAGCGGCTGAGACTGGTGATCGTCCCCTGCCTCAACCCGGATGGGCGGGCACGCATTCCCTCCGACGATCCCACTACCTGGAGCAATGAGGAGCAGGAGAAGTACCGCCACGGACTGCACGCTGACGGCAGCTTCATCACCTGGCCGGCGTGCAAGGTGCCCCACCCGCGAGATCCGAAGAAGGACGGCTTCCTCGGGAGTTACTTCAACGACGCTGGGGTCAACCCGCTCCATGGCGTGTTCTTGTCCCACCACATCGCACCCGAGACGCACGCCGCGCTTGCTCTCGCGCTTGCCGAGACCCCCGACGTCGTGCTGGACCTGCACTCATGCGGGGTGGGGCCGTTCTTCATCGTCGGCGACCGGGCGCTCCCGGAGAGCTACAGCCGGCGGCAGCACTACCTCGACGGGTTCCTGCGGAAGTCACTTCGAGATCGGCTGGCGATACACCGCAACTGGACGACGGTCGGTTCCGAGGGGGCATTGACCTTCCCGAGCGCCTGCTACCACGTCTGCGGCGCGCTCCCCATCATCTTCGAGGGGCCGCACGGCGCCCAGGAGGGGTTCCGCTATACCCACGCGCAGATCGTCGATATGTACCTCACGGTGTTCGAAGCGGTGATGACGGTGGGCGCGACCGAGGGATTCAGGCCCCATTCGGACTGATCGCCGCGGTATCGTCCAGGCATCTCATCGCGGGAGGAGAGAGAATGTCGCTGTTTGTCAGGGGTCTGCCGGCTGTGTTCGCACTCTTAGCCGTTCTGATTCTGCCGCGGCCGCTGAGGGCCGGTGCGTTCTTGACCGAGGGAGACGGCCTCGCCGCGAAGTATCCGGGCGACGCAGGAATAGGCCGCGACCCGGCGGTGATCTTCGCGGATAGCTTCGAATCCGGGAATGCCACCTGGGACAACCGGGAGGGTGAAAGGCCGCGCGTCACGGAGGACAAGAAACGGGTGCACAGCGGCAAGTATGCGGCCGAGTTGATATGTCCACCAGGCAAGGGCGCTGGCGCCCCCGGACTGGTGAAGTGGTTCGACCCGGGGTACGAGCAGGTATACGCGCGCTGGTACGTGATGTTTGCGGAGGATTACGACCAGGGAGACCTCCACCACGCGGCCGGGAACCTGGTGGGTATGAACGATCACTGGCTGCTGGGCGTTTCCGGCAGAAAGCCGGATGGCACAGACATGTTCAGCACCGGCCTCGAGACCTGGCGTGACTGGAAGCGCAACCCGCCGCCCGGGGAGATGTTCATGTACACCTACTACCCCGATATGAAACGCGATCCGGATGGCAACTACTGGGGCAATATGTTCAGGCCCGAGAAGAAGGTGCTACTGGAGCGGGGCCGCTGGTACTGCCTGGAGATGATGGTAGAGCTGAACCACCCGGACAGGGCGGACGGGGAACAGGCATTCTGGGTGGACGGCAAGCTGATCGGGCATTTCACCGGCATTCGCTGGCGGACAGTGGACACGCTCAAGGTGAACGGATTCTGGCTGGAGCTCTACGTCCACGACAACCCGCAGGTCAACCGGCTCTGGTATGACGATGTGGTGGTAAGCAAGTCCTATATCGGTCCGATGAAGCCGTGATCGGCCGGCCTGCGCTGACGGCGACGATGCGGTCCGTCGCCAGGGGCATTCGGCGAGGGACAATGGGCGGGGCGCGGCAATGACCGCCTGTGGTCAACCGCCGTTGAAATCGCTCTGAGCCGTGCCGTTGGAAGTAGCTGGCGCTGGGGAGATGACGCTTCGTGTCGGCATGAGACCGGGGTCCGAGCACCTCGGTGGCGGAATGGTCTCAGGGGGCGTGCGCGTGCAGTGCGCTGCCAGGCGCGCGGGGGAACAGAGGGCAGCCAGTCGGCGCGGCTATGCGGCGAGTCGAAAGCCCGTGACGCGAGTCTCGGGGAAGAAGCGGCGCTCGATGTGATGGGGAACCGCCTTCGCCGTCCGCGCCGGCTTCTGCCAGTGCTGACCAGTGTGGATCAGATTCGGGACCGCACACGGAATGCCATGCCTTTTTTGGCCGTAACCTGAGGATGTTGCCGCCTTGCTCGGAGGAGCCGGAGTTGCTGCCTAGAGCTAGGCTGCCGACGATCTCGTTGTGGATGGTCTTCACCCTCCCGCGCGGCGTCACAGGGCACCGATGTCGAACTGGTACTGCGGTTCCGTAAGGCCACGATAGAGGGCCGGTCGGCTGGTGACGATGAAGATCTGCAGCTTGTCTGCGGCACGACGCAGCACCTGAAGCATGCGATCATGCCGGTCCGGATCGGTGTAGACGAGCACGTCATCGAGCACCATCGCCTGGCGCCCGTGCTTTTCGGCGTAGGTCTCTCCCAGGGCGATGCGCACCGACATCCAGAGCTGCTCCTGGGTGCCCGCGCTCAGCAGATTGATCTCCCGTAGCGGCCCGTTGCTAGGATCAGGCGAGAAGCCTGGCACGGAGAAGTCCGGCTCGACGCGGACGTGCCGCTCGGCGCGAGCGGTGACCGCGGAGAGGATTCGGGAGATGCGCTCTTCCAGGCCGTGGAGACCCTCTGAGCGGCTGCCCTGCCGGCGGGTGCGAAGAACGCTACGCAGCAGGCGCAGGCCAACGGCGCGGGTTAGCTCGCGCTCGAGCCGCCGCCGTTTGCTCTCCAACTCCTCCTCCGCGATGCTCAATTGCTCGAAACGGCCCTGCGTTTCCGCCGCCTGGATGTTCGCCCCCAAGATCGCGATCTTGTCACGTACCTCCCGTTCGTTGCGCGCCAGGTCCTCGAGGGAATCCTGGTCCGCCTTCAGCAGCGCCTCCGGGTCCGACTCCGGCGCAGGAAGCTGGCGACGCAGCGCTTCCGCCTCCAACCGCGCCTGCTCGTGCTTTGCCTGCAGGCTCTCGACGCGAGTCGCCAACGCCTGCTCGTCGCCCGCATCCCCGAGCAGGTGGTGCGCAGACTGTTGTGCGGTGTCCCGGCGGAGGGCGCACAGCGCCAGCTCGCGTTCGGCGTCGGAGAGCTTCGTGCGTGCATCGTCGCGCTTCTTCTCCACGTCCTGCAGGCGGCGTCTCAGGAACTTCATTTCCTTCTCGGCAGCCTCTATCTGTGCCGCCAGGGCCTCGCTGCCCTCGCCAGGTGCCTCCGCCTGCCCGAGTGCGGCGAGCTGGTTCTTCACCTCTCCAAGGCGCTGGCGCACCTCGCTCACATCGTCGAAGGGGTCTGCGCGCTCGGTGAGTTGCTCCTGAAGCCGTACCAGATCGTGCCGACGCGCTTTGTCCCGCTCCTGGAGGACGGCCAGTTCGGCCGCCGCCCTCACCCCGAAGCGGGACAGCAGGTCATGCAGCGCCGACTCGGTCTTCTCCAGCTCCACCTTCGCCTCGGCCACCTCACCCGCGCCGGAGCGGATCTCGATCTGCGCCACACCCGGCAGCTCTAACGACGCCGCCGTGGCCGAGGTGAACTCGGCCTGCGCGTGGGCCACCAGAGGCACCTCCTCGCGGCGCTCTTCACTCCCAAAGATGACGGTCTGCTTCTTCTGCGCGACGACGCTCACGCGCAGCCCAAGCGCCTCAAGCTGCGCCCGCAGCCGCTGGCAGGCCGCCTCCGCCTCCGTGGCTCTCTTCATCTCCGCGCGGGTCGGTACGGGCGCGCCAGCCAGCTCTTGCTCTGCCGTCGCCACCTGGGCGGCCAGTTTGTCCAGATCCTTCACCTGCGCGTTGAGCACACCCAACTGCTCCTTCAAGGCCTGCGCCTTCTCCGCCTGTTGGGCCTGTCGAACCTTCCCCCGCAGAGTGGCAAGTCGCTCGTCTTGCGTCTGGACCTCCGCCCGCAGACGCTGCACCTGCTCCTCCAGCACAGCAAGCTCATCCTGTTCGCCCTTTTGCTCGGAGGAGAGCTTGCGCCACTGTTCACGATTCGTCTCGTAGAGCCGCATCTGCTTCCGGTAGTCATCGAGTCGGCGCTGGGCCGCCTCCATCTCCTTCCCCTGCGCGACCTTCTCGGCCTCGGCCAATTTCACCCGCTCTCGGGTCTGCACGAGCGCGGTCGCAGCGGCGCGGTGGACCTCGACCTTGGCCTGCGTTTGCACTCGCTCGTCATCCAGGCGCGCGAGCTCGGCCCGGCGCGCCTGGAGCTGGTCCGCCCAGCCGCGTGTTTCTTCGACGGCACGCAGGGCCTCGTCACGACGCTTGGTCAGATCAC
>JBEKKD010000336.1:0-5248 GCA_050010895.1 Armatimonadota bacterium | reverse complement strand
CGGCCCATTTGTTCTTCTGCACGCCCTCGGTCAGACGCTCCGCGGCGGCGCCGGTCATTGACAGCGCCGTGGTGGCATAGTCGTTCTCGACGCCCAACGAGATGACGAAATCACACGCCGGGGCGTGCTCTGTCACATGCTGCCGATCGAGCCAGTCAGAGCACACTCCGCGGCTGAGCAACGCCCGCATCAGCGGCCGCACGGTTTCCGGCCGGCCGTAGTCTGCGACAATGAGCACGCGGGCGCCGAACGGAACCAGACCGACCGTCTTTCCGCGATCCGTGATCCTAACGGAAGGGGAGGCTCCAACGTCTACCCAGTTCTGTACGGCCTCGATGCTGTCGGGCAGGATGGCTGTGCCGCTGGCCAGGCCGATACTGCTCTCGCCCGGCCTGCGCACGATGGCGGAAAACTGATCCTCGAAGGTGACGAGGCCTTCCACAGCGAGAGGAAAGGACAGGGCGAATAGGTCGTGCGCGCCGCTGTAGTTCTCGACTGTGGTGCGCAGGTCGATGCGCCGGAGCTCGTGGTAGAGCGTGACCTCCTGGATGAGCTCGCACTTATCGGGCAGTTCGCTGCTGATGAGCAACTGGCTGAACACCGGGCCGCTCACCGCGGCCATCTCGGCGGGGCGGTCGCTCGCGCGGATAAGCTTCCCGGTCGCGTGCAGGTTTAGCGCGCCCAATTCAGCTTCGGGCTGCTCTGCGAGAGCAATGACTTCGTTCGCCGGCCCGAGTTCGGGATTCAGCACTTCTCGCCTGGCGAGCTTGTCGTAGATGCTGCTGAGAGCGCCTCCCTCACCACGGTCGGCCTCGATCCTGAAACACTCGTTCTCGATCACATCGTCCAGCAGCCTCTGTGCCTCGGACGGCATCTGATCCGCGGGCGCCAGGTAGTACGTTCGGTAGCCTACCGAGGGCACGTCGGCGGCGATGAAGGTGAACTCCGCCCATCCCTCCTCGCCTTCATCCGATTTGGCGATCAGTTGAGTGGGGATCTCCCTCCCACGATCATCGATCAGTTTGAAGCCCGAGGCGAACGCGCCTTTCGGTTCGACTCGCGCCCGGCAGACATCGGTGCGCGACCAACCAAGAGCGTTGAAGACTACCAGCGCCGCTCCGCCGGCCGTCGGAGGCGCGACATCGATCTGCCGAGCGATGTGAGCCAGCGCTCGCTCTCCGATCTCGCGCGCCAACTCGAGAGACTCGCGGTAGCCGGCCATCAAATCCACGAACGAGACGTCGTTGCTGAGCCCCGAGATGGCGTCGTAGCACTGGCCGGACAGGGCCTGCCGCCACGCTCTGTCGAGCGCAAGCTGCGGGTATTTCGCGCCGTGCAGCGATGCGAGCGTCGCCCACTTCTCGGCGCTGAGAAGCGCGTTCTCGGCGAGCCGGTTGGCGATCTTCAGGTCAGACCGCGAGACGAGGGCGCCGATGTGTGATGCGATCGGCTCGTGGGCGGTCACGGACAGGGGCGGCCGTCCCTGCTGAAGATCCGCTCGCACCTCGGAGAGGTACCGCTGGGGCGTGCTAATCGCGAGGTTGCGAGCTGCCAGGTCGCCCGAATGGCCGATTAGCCAGTCCACGGGTCCGGCCATGTCGTCACCAAGCAGCCGCAGGTCGTTCCTGAGGTAGGTGTGGCCATTCGTTCGGTCGCCGACGGTTCTGAGGAAATCGGTGATGGTCAGCGGTCGGTATCCCGACTCGGCCGTCTCCTCGAGAAGACAGGAGCCGTCGGGGGCCAGTGCGTACTGGGGGGCGCAGCCTGCTGCCGGACGCGCCGAGACGATGCAATCGAAACCGCTCCTGAGCAGGATCTGTGGCAACTGACGCCCGCCCCCCGATGCGAGGGAGAGATAGGCAGTGGGCTTGACGTGAAGGACTCCCTCGGCATAACGCCGGCCGTACTGAAGGTTGCGGATCAGCGACTCGCCCTGAATACAGAGCGCGTTCTGGTGCACGAGTCCCCCGGCCAGCTCGATGCGACCAGCGGCCGCGAATTCGCGAACGAAGTCACGATGCTCGCTATTGGCCGCGCAATAGAGCCGCAGCGAACCGACTTCAGGGGTGACGACGTGATACCCCTGGTCCTCTCGGCAGGCATCGAGGTACTGGCCGAGTAGATCGAACACCGCAGGTGTGTGGGTGCGCTGATCCACTAGCCCGAAAGGACGGCTGTGGAAGTACGGTGCCACATGGATCTTCGCCCGCATTGTCGCCATCGAGCCCTCCCGCAACCTGACGTTGGGCGGGGCGCGACTCCCGCGCGTACTGAGCGCGGACTCGCAGCCCAGGCCAGGCTACCGTATCTTCGCGGCCGCCACAGCGGCCCGTCCACTCATAGGTACTTGATGCGCTCACGATACCGGGCAATCACAGTCTCGTTGTGCTCATCTCCGCCCGGCAGGTTCGCGCTCACGAAAACAGGCGGCGTCTCACCCTTGGCCAGGAGATTCGCCACCGTCTCGACGACCAGGGCCTGAAGAATGGCAGAGCCGATTCCTGTCGACATAGGCCCCACCTTCTGTCCTAAGCCAGGGAGTCCGACCTCGGCGTCGCCAGGCGCCGAGCGGTTATCGATCACGATGTCGGCGACCTCATGAAGCCGCTTGCCGCTGGAATGGCGCGACGGCAGGGAACCGGCATAGGCGAGCGAGGTGATGCCGATCACTGTGAGGCCGGCGTCCTTCGCGGCAAGCGCCATGTCGATCGGCGCGCCGTTGCGTCCGCTTGTCGAGAGCACGATCATGGCATCGCCGTCCCGGGCATCTGATGTGGCGAATAACTCGGGCGCCCATCCTTCCCTGCGCTCCCATTCGGAGGTCTCGGTCACCGGGCGATGGTGCAGGAGAACTCTCTCATCGAAGAGCGGCTGCACCAGCATGAGGCCGCCTGCGCGGTAGAAGATGTCCATGCTCAGCGCCGCGCTATGGCCGCAGCCGAAGACATAGATCATGCCGCCCCTGGCGATCGAGTCGGCCATTGCCGCCGCCGCCTTCCCCATCGATTCACCCTCAGCCGCGCTCACTTGCCCGATCTTTTGCGCCAACATCTCCAGATAACGTTCACTCCACATCGTCGCTCCTCTTCGGACTCACCCGCTCAGGTCGGGCCAAAACGAATGCCGAGCGGCATCGTTGCCGCCCAGCCGAAGCACCGTCGTCTCTATACACTCCTTCCACATTGCGCCCTCGTCTGCGCACATTCCGGGGGGTGAGCCCGGAGTCGTGGCGTAGAGAAAGAGAAATGCCGACTTCAGAAAGATATCAGAGTGTCGCACGGCAGATCGCCTGCTACCTGGCGTCACGCCAGCAGCCGGACGGCGGATTCCCAGGTCCGGATAACTACGGGAGTGCCGCGGCTCTGTGGCTCTGGTCGGACCTGGGGGATGAGTTCGCCCGAAGCACCGCGCTGGCGAAGCGATGCCTGGAGAGCCACCCCCCGGAAGGGCACGGCGAATTCAACGCGTACGCGCTGCTGCAGTGCGGAGAGCGCGTAGATGTGGAGTTCGCCGGTCGCATGCTGCGGCGGATTCGCTTCGGCAGGCGGCACTCGGCGAACTGGGTGCTGCTGCGCGCGGTCTGCCGTTCGCACAGCGATCGGCCGCTCGCCATCGCGCGGGCGCGCTTGGATGCGCGGGCCGCGCTGGCGCGCTACATGCGACTGGGGTTCATCGCGGACAGGGCGGGAGTGCGCTCATTCGCCTACCACTGCTTCTGTGGCGCTCTCCTCGTGGATCTGTGGCAGCGGCGCGGGTACCGCTGGGCGGCGGCGGCGGCGGCGCAGGCAGCCGAGTTCATCTCGCGGTTCATTCTCCCCAATGGCGACGCGCTGTACGTGGGCCGCGGTCAGGAGCAGATCTTCGGCTATGGCGCGCTACTCTATCTGCTCGAGGCGGCAGGAGAGATGACCGGGAACGCGGATTTCAGAGAGTACGCGGACCGCGTTTTCGGGTATCTGCTGAGTTTCCAGCGGAACGACGGGGCGTTCCCACTGGTGCTGCGGGAGGGGGAGGATCCCGAGCCGTGGACAGATGGGACGAGGCTCGGCTGGTATAGCTACAACCGGTATGCGGACTACCTGCCGTTTCTGGGGTGTATGCTACTGAAGGCCGCCAGGCCGACGGTGCCGCTGTACGGCGCGGCGTCCTCGCCGTCGCAGCATCCCGACTTCAGCGTGCACCGCGAGGCGGGGTATGTCGCTGTCCTCTCGCGTCCAAGCGGTGCGACTACGAACGACTTGGCATTCCCATATGTGTGCATCAACCAGGTCTCGCTCCTCCCGTGCTACGGGGCGGAGGGAGGATCCCCGGCTGACGCCGTGCCGCTGCCGTACGGGACGCTCACAGGCGGGCGGGAATACGCATTTCGTGAGCGAGTGCGGTATCGACTGACCAATCCGGGTCTGGTAGGCGAGTCAGGGCTCGTGAGGCACACGCGCGCATTCGAGTTCCGGAGCGATGGCTTCATCTGCCGAGACGAGATTGCGTTTCGGCGGGCCTGTTCGTTCTCCGAATTCGTTCCTGCCAACTTCCTGTTCCGCGACCTCCGGCCCGGAGGAGATGGCGTCTATGAGACATCGTACCAAGGCGCGAAGGCGATAGTGCAGATGAATAGGCCGGTGATCATCCGCCCGGATGCCGGCGAGAGCGCGAGCGGTCGGCTGGCGGCTCTACAGTGCCGCCTGGCGCCGTTCCGCGCCGCGGCGGGAGACGCCGTCGCTGTCGAGACACGGGTGCGGTTCGCGTGAACGGGCGCACGCCGGGTGTGTATCGCCTCCTCGTACACGTGGATAAGCCGGTCAGCGTCCGGATCGGACGGCTGGGCACGTTTGCCTTTCCGGCAGGCTGGTATGTATACACGGGCAGCGCGATGGGCGGGCTTGAGGCGCGGATCGCGCGGCATCGTCGCAGACGGAAGAGGCTGCACTGGCATATCGACTATCTGCTCACGGAGGCGCGGCTCATGGATATCGCCACGACCCCGACCACAAAGCCGATCGAGTGCATGCGGAACAGAGAGGTGCTGGCGCTGCCAGGGGCATCAGTCATCGTGCCGCGATTCGGGGCGAGTGACTGCCGGTGCAGGTCACACCTGGTGTATTTCGGGGGAGCGCGGCCAGGGCTGACGAGTTAGAGAAGGCGGCGCCTCCTCCTTCGCTCGGAGTGCGCAGGAGGTACGCTTCTGTGCGACAGATTGCCATGGCCCGCAGGACCGGGCCACCTCGAGGACGAAACGATCTTACATCCC
>JBEKKD010000335.1:0-5260 GCA_050010895.1 Armatimonadota bacterium | reverse complement strand
GGTTGGTGCTACTGCACACCTACACCATCTGGTGGCCGGTCAGCCCCATCGGTTTCGTCATTGCCAGCACCTACACCGAAGACTACATCCTGTGGCACAGCGCTCTGATCGCGTGGCTGCTGACGACGCAGATCAGGCGTTACGGTGGACTGAAGCTGTACCGGGCCTGTCGCCCCGCCTTCCTGGGCCTGATTCTGGGGGACATCCTCAGCGGCGCCTTCTTCGGGCTGTTGAACACGGTGCTGGACTACCACAAGATGATGGGCGGATGACCAAGAGTCCATCGAATACTACTACCGCCCGCGCGCCCTCATCAAGGGGTTGCCAGAGAAGCACTGGCGCACAAGCGTCGCTGGGCAAGGGCGCAGCCCGTGAGAAAGACGCAATGACCAAGGACCGCGGAAATGGACACCATTAGTGACGACCAGTCGGCTGCGAACTACTGGCGCCTGAAGAAGGACCAGTGCATCTGCACCCTCATTGCCGAAGGGGGGGTGTACCACAGGAAGCCAGACGCCGAAATGGTCCGGCTGGCAGCGGAGGTGATCGCATCCTGGGAGGAGTCGGGTGCGACGCTGCCGCCATGCTTTGAGCCCAACTTCGGAACTTTCACGATGGCGCTGCCCTGGGGGGGCGAGGTCGTCGAACAGGAGAACTCGTATCCCTACATCAAGCCTGTCTCCGACGACATCGATAGGATACTGGGCATCGTTCCCGGCGAGAATCCCCACTGCATGCGCGCGGTGCAGGCCTATCGGGCTGTGTGCGAGCAGACCGGCCGCACCGACATACGCTTCATGAGCCCCGACCACCAAGGGGTACTGAGCACCGCCGCCATGATCATGGATCAGTCAGCTCTCTTCATGGCCATGCTGACCGATCCTGACAGGGTCCATCGCCTCCTCCAACGCGTGTCCGAGGCGAACATCTCCTTCATCAAAGGACTGATCGAGGGAGCCGGACGACTCGACGGGAACTTCTGGCCGTCGATGTGGCTGCCTCACACGGTCGGGATCACGGTGATCGAGGACATGATGCCGCTGCTCTCAACCAACTTGTACAAGGAGTTCGGCCTGCCCTATCTCAGGCGGTACTCCGACGAGTTCGGCGGCGTATTCATCCATTGCTGCGGATGCTGGACGCATCACATGCGGCTGCTAGCGGAATCCGACATCAACATACTTGGCTTCGAGTATCTCCACCCACACGTGACCTTTGATGACATCCAAGCGCACTTCGGCGACATCGTGGTAGTACCCACGCTGAGCGCTGTGGGTGACCACGGATACCCTAACTATCAGTCTTTCGCGAGGGACCTGCTCGCGAAGCGAAAGGACAGTGTCCGGCTTTGGTTCGCCAGCTCAACAGGGCGCGGCCTACGGCCTGAAGAGCTGAACGCGCTGATGAAGATCGGCGCCATCCGGTAACGGCGGCACCAGGACGAACACGGATCACAGGAAAGACAGAGAACGCATGCATCCGCTCTATCAGATCATCCTTGAAGACATCCGCACTGACGTCTCCCAGATGGCAGAGGAAGGGCACGACGAGAACGCCCTCGTGCAGGAGCTTCATGAGGCATCCTCGCGGCGCTCGCTCGACGCCCTCCTCGCCTTGCAGCAAGATCTCTGGCAGCGACCGTCCCCGCCGACCTTCCCGTACGATGAGCCCAGTGACTGGGAGTCGATCGCCAGCCACTTCCCGGGCACCTCGCCCGCGCCCGTCGACAGTGATGATCTCGCCGACCGACTGCTGGCGGCATGGCGCGGCCGGTGCGCTGGCTGTCAGCTTGGTAAGCCGGTAGAGGGAGCCACCCCGGCCCAGGTGCGCGAAGTCCTCACTGCCGTTGGCTCGTGGCCACTCCTCGACTACATGAACCCGGTTCCCGAGAAGCTACGCCGGGAACTCGCTACCGCGAGCGAGGCGTTCAGGCGCTATTACCACGAGGGCCTCTGCAAGGGCGGCTTCGACTCCGTCGCGCCCGATGACGACATCCACTACGCGATCACCGGGCAGCTTGTGCTCGAGCGGTTCGGGCGGGAATTCACCCAGCAGCAGGCGATCGACGTCCTACTGGACCTCATTCCGGTCTCGTCCCTCTATGCAGCCGGTCGGAGCATGTTCCGCACCGCCCTCTTCGGCCTGACGCCTCCGCACACGGCCATCTACGGGAACCCCTGTCGGCAGTCGCTCGGCGGCCAAATCCGCTGCGACCCCTGGGGATGGGCGGCGCCGGGGAACCCACAGCTGGCGGCCCGGATGGCCTATCGCGATGCCTCCAACTCCCAGCTGCGCAATGGCATCTACTCGGCGCTTTTCTTTTCCGCGCTCATGGCGAGCGCCCTAGTCGCGAGGCAGGAGCCTACTCCCGCCCAACCACCCATCGCGCGGAGCATCGAGATCGCCCAGCGCTACGTGCCGCCGAGGTCACGCTTCAGCGAGATGATCGGGTTTGTGAGAGCCGAGTGCGCCGGGCGCGACTCCTCTGAGGAGGTGAATGAGGCGATCTATGGCCGCTACCAGGCCGAGACCCGAATCGTCAATCACTCCTTGCCCAATGCGGCGATCGTCATCATGGCACTGCTCAAGGGGGAAGGCGATTTCGGCCGGACGATCGGCATCGCGGTTATGTCTGGGCTCGACACCGACTGCAACGGCGCCACCGCGGGCTCGATCATGGGCTGCGCTCTGGGGACTGGCGGCATCCCGGCCAGCTGGACTGACCCCTTCCACGACCGGATCACGACGCATCTCAAAGGACTGTCCGAGATCGCGATCAGCGACCTCGCCCGGCGCATGCACCAGCTCGCGATCGCCCCGTAGACTGGCCGACGACGATGTCCTCGCACCCGACAGGCATGCCGCTCCAAAGATCGCCGTGAGATTCTGACTTCTCGTCCGACTGACAAGCGCCGGCAGCTACGGGGCGCTGTTTCTTTCCGGGAGGTCGCGGTGGCAGTAGTCCCTGGGGGTGCAGCCAACCCGACGGTGAAAGAGTCGGCTGAAGTAGCAGACGTTTCTGAATCCGGCTTCGGCGGCCGCCTCGCCAACCGACAGGGCCGCGTTCGCCAGTAACATGCGCGCCCTGGCCAATCGTGCGTCGATGAGATCCTCGATAGGACTGACGCCGAAGAGCGTCCTATAGAGCACGCCGAAGCGAGAGACGCTCAGATTGGCCAGCTTCGCCAGACTCGCCACTGTCCATCGCTCCTCCAGCCGCTCGTGAACCTGAGTGCGGATGGTGCGGAGTACCTCGGCGTGGGCCAGGTCGGCCGGCGTCAGACCGGATCGTTCCTGCTCGTCCGTCAGCCGGCCGAGCCTCAACAACAGCGTTTCGACCAGCGTCCGAACGGAGTGCTGCCAGAACGGCTCCCTTCGGTGCAGCTCTCGGCTGATCGCCGTGATCACCGGCGGGATGAAGTCGACCTCGCGAGGCCGGAAGAGCGAGTTCACGGGCAGCCGAAAGCGTCTGACCAGCTCAGGCACCTCTGGGCCGTCTATGTGCATGTGGTCGTCCGCGTGTCCCACTTCACGCCCGGAGAACCACTGCGGGAACCGGGGAGCGTAAAGAAGGCAGTCATCAGGTTCACCGTGCACCAGCCCCACGGCAGTGCGCACCAGCATCGGGCTGTAGAACCGCAGCAGCACGTATTCGTCGACTCCATGGGGCCGGTCGACGGTGTAGCCCAACTCGTGGATCCAGTGAACGCCGAGGGCCGTGACCACCGCTCGGCCCGTATCCTCGCGCTCGCACAAACTGGTCATCCAAAGCTCCGCTCTCGGCCATTCAGTGAGGGGAGAGCCGCCTCCTCGTGCCGATGCCGACTGGAAGTATACAACCGAATAGGTCAAACAATCAACCGAATCCAGCATTGTCCAAAGGGGAACTCAGCGGTATAGTGCACGAGTTCTGGGAGCCGACATCGATGGTGGCACGGAAGCCCACCACTCATCCGGTGCGATGCCAGGAGCAGATGGACGCAGTTGGTACTGGTCGGGCGGCTGGCGGAGTCGCTGGTGAGAGGAGAGCAAGGGATTCTGATAGGTGAGTGCAGGGAGGTGAGACACTGTATAGGGAGGTTTTCCGCAAGAGTCTATCTTCAGGTCTAGGTTGAGAGGAGGTAGAACCGATGGCTGCGCCGAGACGCAAAGGATTCACGCTAATCGAGCTGCTAGTGGTAATCGCGATCATTGCGATCCTGGCGGCGATGCTGTTTCCTGTGTTCGCCCGCGCGAGAGAGTCCGCTCGGAAAATCCAGTGCCTCTCGAATGTCAAGAACATCGCCATGGCTTTCCAGTTGTACCTCTCGGATTACGACAGACTGCAGCCCAAGGAGCACCGCCAAGAGGTGATCGACCTGTTCTGTGGCAGCCAACCGTCGGCCACAGGGAAGAACCCGTACCTGCGGATCCCCGTGATCCTGGACGAGTACATCAAGAACCGCGACGTATGGCGCTGTCCGAGCGCGAAGTGGAATCAGGGGGCGATGGCTATCCTCCCCTATCCGGACTGGTTCAAGGTCTGGGTGTCGTACGCCGGAGGGGGGAACTGCGCCTCCGATGTGTTTGCCGGCACATCTCCCTTCCCACCGGGATGGGGAGGCGCCATTACCGATAGCTTCCTACAGGGTCGGACCGGGCTGAGCCGAGCAGGGAGCACGGGGGGAGAAGCGGGCGCCTTCGAGCAGACCATCGGCACGACGGCATGTTACGGCCGCGAGATGAAGACGAGCGCGGTGGTGGACCCGGCGCAGTTCATCGTTTGCGGCGACTCCGGCATCCGGCCCGAGTACATGAAGCTCTCTGATCTCGCCTATCCCGACGTCTGCAAGGTAGAGGCGGATTCCGACTGCTACGCGGACTGGGTGAACTGCTCGGCGACCCAGCAGTGCGGCCTGAGCGCCCAGGTGATCATGCGATTCTGGTCCGACTCCACTTATAGGCGCCAGTACACCCGGCATTTCGGTGGCAGCAACATGGGCTTCCTGGATGGTCACGCCGCCTGGATGCTATCTGACGCCATCTATGCGAACTCGAGTGGCGGTCAGAATAACAAGCAGGACACATTCGGTAGCCTCGTCGGCGTCGCCGCGTGCAAGGGTTGCTTCTGTCGCTTCTCCTTCGGCGGGTGAGACGGTTCCTACCCGGCCGCGCTGTCAGGCGAATCTGGTAGGGGGAGTCGTGACTGGCTCCCCCTACCACGCTACGTGTCTCCCGCAGCGGCCGGCCTCGTGGCAGGCTCAAGGCACAATGGCCCCGA
>JBEKKD010000334.1:0-5263 GCA_050010895.1 Armatimonadota bacterium | reverse complement strand
ACGTTCGGGTCGATGTGCCTCGCCACCGCGATGGCGAGCGGCATCGCGAGCGCGGCTCCGGACCGCGAAACCAACTGGCTCGCGCGGCTGGCGACCGTGCAAGTCGCCCATCACACGCTCTTCGGCACTCCGGCCCGCATGGCGCTGGCGTGGGCGTTCCTGGTGATGCTGTTCGTGGTTGTGTTCTCCGCGATGGCGACGCGGCGGCTGTCGCTTCGACCCTCGCGCACACAGGTCGTCCTCGAGACGCTGGTTTCGGCGCTCAGGGGCATGACTATCGACGCAATCGGCCCCCGCGGTCCCGAGTTCTTGCCGTTCATCGGCACGCTCTTCATCTACATCGCGGTGATGAACCTGACAGGCCTCATCCCCGGATTCCTGTCGCCCACCTCCAGCCTCAGCATCACCGCTGCGCTTGCCATCATCGTCTTCGTCGTCGTCCAGTTCTACGGGGTGAAGGAACACGGGTTCGGGTATCTCGCGCACTTCATCGAGGGCGTGCCTCGCAGCATCTGGTATCTGCCGGTGGGCATCCTCGTCTTTGTCGTTCATCTCGTGGGAGAGGTAACGCGGCCGGTCACGCTCGCCATCCGGCTTTTCGGGAACATCATGGCGGGCGACACCATCCTGCTCGTCCTGACGGGACTCGCCATACCGCTCCTTCTCAGATTCAGGCTGCCCGTCCCTCTGCAGTTGCCGAACCTGCTGCTGGAGGTACTGCTATCTGTCGTGCAAGCATTCGTGTTTTGCATGCTCACGTCCGTCTACTTGTTGGGGGTTGTGGGCGAATCGGAAGAGTCAGAGGCGCACGCGGGCTGACGTGTAGATACCCGGTGCGTCGGAAGGAGAAAGGGAATGCTCTATCTGTTTGGACTGGCGCTGGCAAGCGGACTGGCGGTGGGAATAGCGGCTCTCGGCGGCGGACTCGGGCAGGGCCGGGCAACCGCGGCCGCGCTGGAAGCTGTCGCGAGGCAGCCGGAGGTGGCAAATCGGCTGCTCACGTTCCTGGTTCTGGGTCTGGCGCTGATCGAGTCTCTCACGATCTACGCGCTGGTGGTGAGCTTCGAGCTCGTGCACCTGCTCCCGAAGACGGCTGACATTCTCAAGCTGCTGGGCCGGTGAGCGGCGCGCGGCGAGGCAGAGACCGAGAGTAGGTCATGGGAGAAACCACCAATCCACTTGCGATAGATTGGGTCGTCCTGTCGATCCAGGTGGTCGGCTTCGTCATCCTTTTTCTGCTGCTGAGAAGGTATCTCTTCGGGCCGCTGATGAGCGTGATAACTCAGCGTCAGCAGGAGATTGCCGAGGGCCTGGAAGCGGGCGAGCGCGCGAGGACGGAACTGGCGCGCATCGACCAGGAGAGAGCGCAGGCGCTCGCCGAGGCGCGGGAGCAGGGCCGCGAGCAGGTGCGCCAAGCCGTGCGGGAAGGGGAGCACGCCCGCGAGCGCATCGTGACGGAGGCGAGGGAGGAGGCGCAGGCGCTGCGGCAGCGCGCGCAGCAGGCGATCGCGCTGGAGCGCGACGAGGCCGAGCTGGCGCTGCGGCAGCAGGTCGTTGACCTGGCGCTGATGGCCGCCGACAAAGCCGTGCTGAGGCGGTTGGACACGCACACGCAGAAGCAGGTGATCGACGACTTTATCACCAGCTTGGAGCAGCAGTGACGAGTCGCCGCGTCGCATCCAGATACGCCGAAGCGCTGTTCGGCCTCGCGCGCGAGCGAGCGGCGACTGACGCTGTCCGTCAGGAACTCCGAGAGCTGACCGAGGTGATCGGTGAGACGCCTGCGCTGGCCGACCTGCTGGAGCGGCCCGACCTCGACGCGGACAGAAAGCTGGCGGCGATCGATGCCGCCATAGGCGACAGGTTCAGCGAGATGGTGCTGTCGCTGCTGGCAACGCTGGTCCGCCACCGGCGGGGCGAGTACGTCGCTGAGGTGACAGCCGCGTTCGATGAGATGGCTGATGTGGCCGCGGGCGTGGTGCGCGCGGAGGCGACCACGGCCGTCCCGCTCTCGGATGAGCAGCGCGCGCGACTGACCGCGGCGCTGGCGCGCTTCACCGGAAAGCGAGTCCTGCTCGAAGAGCGCACCGATCCGGAGGTGCTGGCCGGGGTGCGAGTGCGAGTGGGGGACAGGCTGATTGACGGCAGCGCGGCCGGTCGCCTCCAGAGGCTGAGAGAAGATCTGCTCGGGCGGGCGAGCATAGCGTGACGGCGGTGTGGGCACGGAAGGATTGAGGCTGTGAGAATCAACCCAGATGAGGTAAGCGCGGTCATCCGCGAGCAGATTCAGAAGTTCGGCGCGGGCGCCGAGATGACGGGCGTGGGGCGCGTGCTCCAAGTGGGCGACGGGGTGGCGCGCGTGTACGGCCTGCGGGACGCGATGCTTGGCGAGATGGTGGAGTTCCCGGGTGGCGTCTTCGGCCTCGCGCACAACCTCGAAGAAGATAACGTCGGCATCATCCTCCTGGGCGCCACCTCTGAGATCAAGGAAGGCGATACGGTCAAGACGACGGGCCGTATCATTCAGGTGCCCGTGGGCGACGCGCTGCTCGGGCGAGTCGTGAACGCGCTGGGAGAGCCGATTGATGGGAAGGGCCCCATCGCGGCGCGGGAGTTCCGGCCGATCGAATCAGGCGCGCCGAGCGTGGTGGAGCGCCAGCCGGTGCGGGAGCCACTGCAGACCGGGCTCAAGGTTATCGACTCGGTGACGCCGATAGGCCGCGGTCAGCGAGAGCTCATCATCGGCGACCGGCAGACGGGCAAGACGGCGGTCGCGGTCGACACGATCCTCAACCAGCAGGGCCAGAACGTGGTCTGCATCTACGTGGCGATCGGACAGAAGCTCTCGACCGTCGCGCGGGTGGCGGATGTGCTGAACCGGAACAACGCGATGTCCTACACCACCATCGTCGCGGCCACCGCGAACGACCCGGCGCCGCAGCTTTACGTCGCGCCCTACGCGGGCTGCGCGATGGGTGAGCACTACCGCGACACGGGCAAGCACGCACTGGTGATCTACGATGATCTCACCAAGCACGCCCAGGCATACCGGGAGATCTCCCTGCTGCTGCGAAGGCCGCCGGGGCGGGAGGCGTTCCCCGGCGATATCTTCTATCTGCACGCGCATCTGCTGGAGCGCGCGGCAAAGCTGAACGATGCCCGGGGCGGCGGATCGCTGACCGCGCTCCCGATCGTCGAGACGCAGGAGGGCGATTACTCCGGGTACATCCCGACGAACGTGATCTCGATCACCGATGGGCAGATCTACCTGGAGCGCGACCTGTTCTTCGCCGGATTCCGCCCGGCGATGAACGTCGGCACTTCCGTGTCGCGCGTCGGTGGGGCCGCTCAGACGCCTGCCATGAAGCAAGTCGCAGGGCGATTGCGGTTGGATATCGCCTACTACCAGGAGCTGCAGGCGTTCACGCAGTTCAGCACCGAACTCGACGCGGCCACCCGTGCCCAGTTGAACCGCGGCGGGCGCATGATGGAATTGCTGAAGCAACCGCAGTACTCGCCGATGCCGATGGCCGAGCAGGTGGTCGTGCTGTACGCCGGCACGCAGGGCTACGCCGATGACCTGCCGCTCGAAGAGGCGGTGCGATTCGGGCGGGAGTTGGTGGTGTTCGTGCGGGAGCGGCACCCCAGCGTCATTCAGGCGATCAGGGACACTGGCAGGCTCGCGCCCGAGATCGAGAAAGAGCTGCAGTCGGGCATTCAGGATTTCGTCAGTCACTTCAAGACTGCTCTATCGGGGAAGGCTGCGGCGTGATATCCACTCGCGATATCCTGCACAAGATCCGCGTGGTCCAGAATATCGAGCAAATCACGCGCGCCATGAAGACGGTGGCTTCGATCCGACTGCGCCGGGCCGAGCAGCGGCTCGTCCGTGCCCGACCCTATGGGGCCGAGATGATCGAACTCGTGCGGCGGATCGCGGCGGTGACGAAAGACCATCCGTTCCTGCAGGCGCGGCCGGTGAAGAACACCGCGCTGGTGCTCGTCACCAGCGACCGGGGGCTTGCAGGCGGCTACAACATCTCCGCCATCCGGAAGGCGCTCACCATCGGCACGCCTGATGAGGTGACAGTGGTGGCGGTCGGACGGCGCGGCCTGGGCCAGATGTCGAGGCGGGGCTACCGGATTCTCGACCAGGTCGTGCCGCTGGGCGGCGAGCCGAACACGCAGACCATCTGGCAGCTTGCCAGGCGGATCGGCTCCCGCTACATCGCAGGCGAGATCGACCGCGTGGTGCTGGTGCACGCGGAGTTCGGCAGCGGCGCCAGCTATCGGGTGCGGGAGAGCGTGCTGCTGCCCGTAGCCTCGGAGGCGAAGGAAGAGGGCTATACCATCTTCGAGCCCGAGCCGCAGGAGCTGCTGGCCGGGCTGATGGATCGCTACCTGCGCACCGCCCTGCTGGGGGCGGTGCTGGAGGCCTCCACCAGCGAGCACGCGGCCCGCGTAGCGGCGATGACGGCGGCGACAGATAACGCCGAAGAGATGATCGAAGATCTGACCATGGACTACAACAAGGCGCGTCAGGCGGGGATCACCAGAGAACTCAGTGAGATTGTCAGCACGGCCGAGGCGACGGCCTGAAATGTTGAGACGCGGATGAACGCAGATGAACGCAGACGAGCACTGAATAAGATCACCGAAGCAGTCATCAACTACCTGCGGGCGAGTGGCCAGCGCGTTGGGCTATTAGTCAACTTCGGAAGGCCGCAGGTGGAAGTGAAACGAGTCGTTAGCAGATTCTAATCTGCGTTCATCTGCGTCTGACAACTGGAGCGGGATAGAGAGACATGGCTGAGAAGCACGGCGAAGTCATACAGGTCATCGGGGCGGTTGTGGACGTGCGGTTTCCGCCGGACGCGCTGCCGGAGATTCGTCACGCCGTCGAGGTGACGCTGCAGCACGGCGGTGAGAGCCGGAAGATCGTGCTCGAGGTCTCGCAGGACCTCGGCAATGACACGGTTCGCTGCGTGGCGATGTCCAGCACCGACGGTCTCGCGCGGGGCGCCACCGCCATCGACACCGGCGCGCCCATCACCGTGCCGGTCGGGCCGAAGGTGCTGGGGCGGCTCTTCAACGTGTTGGGCGATCCCATCGACGAGCTGGGGCCCGTGGAAGCCGAGACCCGCATGCCGATCCACCGCCCGGCGCCGACCTTCGAGGAGCAGGAAGTCACGACCGAGGTCTTCGAGACCGGCTTCAAGGTCGTGGACTTGCTCGCGCCCTACGCGAGAGGCGGGAAGGTCGG